>JBOGFO010000527.1:0-2287 GCA_050743445.1 Acidimicrobiia bacterium | reverse complement strand
CCCGGCCCTTCCGCGCCCCCCACCACACGGCGTCGGCCGCCGCGCTGGTCGGTGGCGGGAGCGGTCGCCCCCGGCCCGGCGAAGCGACCCTGGCCCACCGGGGGGCGCTGTTCCTCGACGAGCTCGGTGAGTTCGGGCCGGCCGTCCTCGATGCGCTGCGCCAGCCGCTGGAGGAGCGGGTGGTCCGGATCTCCCGCCAGCACTCGGCGCTCACCTTTCCGGCCGACTTCCTGCTGGTGGCGGCCACCAACCCCTGCCCGTGCGGGCGCGTCCCGGGGTGCACCTGCACCGAGGCTCTCCGGGCCCGCTACCGGCGCCGGCTGTCGAGCCCGCTCATGGACCGGTTCGATCTCCGGGTCGCCGTCGGCAGCGCCGCCCCCGACGCACCGCCGGGTCCCGACTCCGCCGAGGTCGCCGTCCGCGTGGAGGAAGCCGTCGCCCGCCAGCGGGCGCGCTACCGCCACCGGCCGTGGACCCGCAATGCCCGGGTCCCCGCCCGGGCGCTCCTCGACGACATCAGCCTGGGCGACGAGGTCGAGTCGGTGCTGCGGGACGCCGCCCGCCGGCGGGAGTGGAGCGGCCGGGGGCTGGCCGGCGTGCGGCGGGTCGCCCGGACCCTGGCCGACCTGGACGGCGTGCCCGAGGTCACCGGCGCCCACGTCCTGGTGGCGGCGGGCATGCGGGAGGACGTCCTGACATGAAAGAGGTCCAGCTGCTTTTGGCCACCGACCCCCGCTTCCCCATCGCCGAGGACCTGCCCCAGCGACCGGAGCGCCTGTTCATCGACGGCGCCCGCCCCGAGGTGTTCGACGCCCCGAGGGTCGCCATCGTCGGGACACGCGCCGCGAGTCCCCACGGCCTGGCCGACGCCCGCCATCTCGGTGCCTATCTCGCCACCGCCGGTGTAACCGTCGTTTCGGGGATGGCACTCGGCATCGACGGAGCCGCCCATGAGGGGGCCCTCACCGTGGCCGAGGCGGGCGGCGGTCCGGCTGGGCCGGTCGGGGTCCTCGCCACCGGCCTCGACATCGTCTATCCCCGGCGCCACCGGGTCCTGTTCGAACGGGTGCGGCGCTTCGGGGTCCTCGTATCGGAGTGCGATTTCGGGACCCAGCCCGAGCGGTACCGCTTCCCGGTCCGCAACCGGATCATCGCCGCCCTGGCCGACCTCCTCGTCGTCGTGGAGGCAACGCTGACGGGCGGCTCCCGGATCACGGCCGAACGCGCCCTCGACTACGGCCGCCCGGTCTTCGCCCTGCCCGGCTCCCGCCGCAATCCGGCCGCCGCCGGCTGCAACGCCCTCCTGGCCGACGGCGCGCATCCGCTCCTCGACCCCTCCGACGTCCTCCTGGCCCTGGGCATGACCCCGGGAGCCAGACGCGGCTGGTCCATGCCGGCTCCCAAGCGCCCGGTGAGCTCAGCGGCGATGCAGGTGAAGCAGGCCTTGGCGGGAGAACCCGCTCACCCCGACGACCTGGCTCTCCGTACCGGCCTTCCGCACGACCAGATTGCGGTCGCCATCGAGGAGCTGGTCGACGCCGGTTCGGTGGAGCGGTCCCGCGGCTTCGTCTGGCCGGTGTGAAGCCGGCTGCTAACCCGTCGGGGCGCTGGCGCTGAGCGAACCGGACAGCGCCATCACGACGCCGGCGCCGGGCTCGTCGGTCCGCACGGTGATGGTGCACCGGCCGGACGAGTCGCTTTCACACCGCATGGAGCCGACCGGGCCGCCGTTCACGGCGGTAACGGAGCCGGCGCCGTCGGTGACGTAGGCAAAGGTGATCTCCTCGCCGGCGACCGCCTGCCATCCGTCACCCGCCGAGGACTCCAGCGTGGCCGTGAAGCTGCGCTCGGTCCCGGCCGCGTCGGCGGAGACCAGCGTGAGGCGCCGCTCACCGCCGCCACCGGAAGCCGGAGCCTCGGAGGCGTCAGTGGACGCCACCGCCGGAGCGACGGCCAGGGCGGCCACAACGGCCACGGCCATCAGCAGGAAGACCTGGCGAACGAGCCGCCACGTCAGCTGGCCACCCATGAGACACACCCCTCCACGGAAAAGAATGAAGGTGGCGTGGGTGGGTTCACGACTAGCTCACCGCCACCCCCGTGACCAGTCCCGGGTGGCGGGTCAACGCTTCCACATCACCGATGTCGTTGATCAAGTGTCGGTAAAGCCGGCCGCCACCTGTACGGGACGCTCCGGCTCCAACCGGGCAGAGCCGACGCCCCGCGGGTCAAGCCCACCTCACCTGACGGCAGGTTCGTCACTCCGCTCCCAAACGCGCCGTCACTC
>JBOGFO010000526.1:0-8068 GCA_050743445.1 Acidimicrobiia bacterium | reverse complement strand
GATGTGCACCGTGCCCGCCCGCCGCGCGTCCTTGGCGTCCCAGGGAATCGGGCCGTCGAGGGCCCAGTCGATCTTGACCGTGCCGTTGTCGTACTGGAAGCGCCCCAGGTACCGGCGCAGCCCCGCCGGGAGGTTCGCCTCTCCGATGAGGTCCCGGTAGAGCGCCGGAGCCCCGACGTCGGCCAGCACCGCCCGTCGGGCCCGGATCTCGTCCCCGTCCGCCGTCCGGACCCCGACCGCGGCGCCGCCCTGCAGGAGGACCCGCTCCACCGCGGTGGCGCAGCGGACCTGGCCTCCCTGGGCCTCGAGCCGGCGGACGAGGGCGTCGGTCAGGCTGCCCGCACCCCCTTCCGGGGCCGGGTAGCCGAGTTCCTGGCCGAGCGAGGCGAGGAGCCAGCCGAAGAGGCCGCTGCCCGCCATCTCGGGGGTGAAATCGGCGTGGAGGGCGCAGCCGGCCAGCAGGAGCCACCCTCCCTCACCTTGGAAGTGCTCGGCGCCCAGCCGGCGGACGGGCATCAGCGACACCCGGGCCAGGCGCAGCACCCCGGCGGGACCGAGACGCGCCGCCAGCCGGCCGCCCGCCCGCATCGGCGGGAAGGGCGACAGGAGGCTGTCGACGAAGGCGCCACCGGTCTCGACCCACCAGCCGTAGAGCTCCCGCCATCCGTCCCCGTCGCCGGGATGGAAGGCGTCGAGCGAGGCGGCGGTCTCGTCGATGTCGGTGCTGAGGACGGCGCAGGTGCCGTCGGGCCGGGGATGGGCGAGCACCGCCGGGGACCGGCACCAGCGCAGCCCGTGGGCCTCCAGGTCGAGCGCCTGAATCACGGGCGAGGCGGCGGCGAGGGGGTGGAAGGCACTGAACACGTCATGGATGAACCCGGGCACCGTGAGCTCGGCGCTGCGCACGGCGCCGCCGGCATGGGGCTGGGCCTCGAGGACGAGCACGTCCCAGCCGGCGTCGGCCAGCAGGTTGGCGGCGACGAGGCCGTTGTGACCGGCCCCGATCACGACGGCGTCCGCGTGCACCTGCCCTTTGTACTGCCCGGCGGGCGGCCGGGCTGATCGGCCCACCTCCCGCCGGGCATACTCACGGCATGATCAGGCTCGCGGTGACCAACGTGTACGTCGATGACCAGGCCAAGGCCCTCGCCTTCTACACCGGGATGCTGGGCTTCGTGGTGAAGCGGGACATCCCGGTGGGGCCGGCCCGGTGGCTGACCGTGGTGGCGCCCGACGACCCCGACGGTGTCGAGATCCTCCTCGAGCCCAACCAGAGCGCCATCGCCACGGCCTACCAGTCGGCGCTCTACGAGGCCGGGCTTCCCTCCCACACCGTGTTCATCACCGACGACATCAAGGCCCAGCACGCCCGCATGGTCGACGCCGGCGTCACCTTCACCATGAACCCCACGATGATGGGTCCCGCCACCCAGGCGGTGTTCGACGACACCTGCGGGAACCTGATCATGCTCCTCCAGGTGGACCAGGACTGAGAAAATCTCTCCTTTCTGCGGATTCGTGTCGATTCGGCGCGCCCCCGTTCGTAGATGGGGTGAAAGCCGAGGAGCCTGGACCGATGAGTCCCGGGCCACTTCCTCGTCTGATGGGTATGAGCGCGGCGACGAGCGAGACCTCGTTGCCCGCGCCACCCGACGCGACGCAGCGAAAGGAGCGTGACATGAGTCTTCCCCAGGTGGTGACACGACAGGAGTGGCTGGAGGCCCGCAAGGAGCTGCTGGTCAAGGAGAAGGAGCTCACCCGCCGGCGCGACGCCCTGAACACCGAGCGCCGCCAACTGCCGATGGTCCGGATCGACAAGGACTACGTCTTCGAGGGCCCCGACGGCAAGGCCAGCCTGCACGATCTGTTCGACGGCCGCCGCCAGCTGATCATCAGCCACTTCATGTTCGACCCCAGCTGGGACGACGGCTGCTCCAGCTGCACGGCCGGAGCCGAGGAGATGTCCGAGGGGCTCATCGCCCATCTGCACACCCGGGACACCTCCATCGCCTATGTCTCCCGGGCACCGATCGAGAAGATCGTGCGCTACAAGGCGAAGAAGGGCTGGACGTTCCGCTGGTACTCCTCGTTCGGGACTGACTTCAACTACGACTTCCACGTCACCCTCGACGAGTCGGTGGCGCCGATTATGTACAACTACCGGACCCAGGAGGAGTTCGCGGCCCGGGGTGGAGCCATCGCCAAGGAAGACCAGCCGATGGAGGGGCCGGGGCTGAGCTTCTTCCTCCGCGACGGGGACGACGTCTTCCACACCTACTCGACGTTCGCCCGGGGCACGGAGCAGCTGGGTGGCTCCTACTACTTCCTCGACCTCACCGCCCTCGGCCGCCAGGAGGACTGGGAGGAGCCGAAGGGACGCTCGGGCGACGTGCGGGGAAACATTCCGGACTTCTCGGCATGAATCGGGCAGGCGCGGACGGGAGGAATTGCCGGTGACCGTAGACTGCCCGTCCGTGGCCGTCCGCCCCCAGGCCGTTGAGAATTCGCAAGCGGTCGAGAGTCCGCCCGAGGACCTCGAGCAGTACCGCCGCCAGCTCACGGGCTACTGCTACCGGATGCTGGGGTCCCTCTTCGAGGCCGACGATGCCGTCCAGGAGACGATGGTGCGGGCCTGGAAGGGTATGGATGCCTTCGAGGGCCGCTCGGCCGTCCGGTCCTGGCTGTACCGCATCGCCACCAACGTGTGCCTCGACATGCTGCGGGGCCGGCAGCGCCGGGCCGTCAGCATGGACCTGGGCGGGCCGTACACGGCCGACTCCTTCACCGGCGCCAAGCGACCCAACGAAGCCTGGCTGGAGCCGGTGCCCGACAACCGGGTCCTGCCCGACGACGGCGACCCGGCCGAGCTGGCCGCGGCCCGGGAGACGATCCGCCTGGCTTTCGTCACCGCCCTCCAGCACCTGCCCGCCCGCCAGCGGGCCGTGCTGATCCTGCGCGAGGTGCTGCGCTGGCAGGCCACCGAGGTGGCCGAGCTGCTCGACACCAGCGTGGCTTCGGTGAACAGCGCCCTCCAGCGGGCCCGGGCCACCCTGGCCTCACGCCAGATCGACGCCGCCACGGCCCCGGCCGCGGTGGTGGACGCCGACCACGCCGCCCTCCTGGAGCGCTACGTCGACGCCTTCGAGCGCTACGACATCCCCTCCCTGGTGGCGCTGCTCCACGAGGACGCCGTGATGTCCATGCCGCCGTTCGACTTCTGGCTGCAGGGGCCGGTGGAGATGGGCAAGTGGTTCCTTGGTGAGGGCATCGTGTGCCGGGGCTCCCGGCTGGTGGCCACCGCCGCCAACGGCTGCGCCGCCTTCGGCGCCTACCACCCCGACGGCCAGGGCGGCCACAAGCCCTGGTCGATCCAGGTGATCGAGGTCTCAGAGGGTCGGATTGTGGGGCACCACAACTTCCTCGACACTAGCCTCTTCGCCGCCTTCGGGCTCCCCGAGCACCTCCCGGCCGCTGAGGCCTAGGGGGCAGCGGGGAGGGCCGGTGAGGACGCCGGTCAGTCCGACCAGGCCGAGCAGCGCGCGCAGGTCGGGGCAGACGTCGCGCAGCTGGATGCGGCATCCCAGCCGCTTGGCCTGCAGCTGGAGCCGGGCCAGGTGGGCCACCACGTCGAGGTCGGGGCAGCGCCGGCCCACCAGCGGCCATCTGGTCACGTCGGCGTCGTCTCGGACGAGCACCACCGTGGCGTCGATGTGTCCCGGTCGCCCCATGCTCCTTACGACGACGGGGACGGCCGGAACTCATCGCCCACCCGCCCGAAGGCGGGAGCGTTTGTGGCCCTCCCAGGGCCAATATCGCTCCGGCCTCTCGGAAAATCCACGGGTAGCCTGGGTGGGTGACCCAAGTTGCCGGTCCCCCCACCGAAGAGGACATCGACGCCCTGCGGGAAGTCGAGCGCCGCGTCCTGTGGCTGGCGGTGAGGATCGTCGACCACGCCAACCGGCGGGGGCCGACCGAGATCAAGGTGGGCGGCCACCAGGCGTCGTCGGCGTCGATGGTGTCGATGATGACGGCGCTGTGGTTCGCCCACATCGGCGGGGCCGACAAGGTGGCCGTGAAGCCCCACGCCTCGCCCGTCTACCACGCCATCAAGTACCTGACCGGCGAGCTGGACCGCTCGTACCTGACCACGTTGCGCCAGCGGGGCGGGCTCCAGGCCTACCCGTCGCGCACCAAAGACCCCGACGTGCGGGACTTCTCGACCGGTTCGGTGGGCCTCGGCGCCGTGGCCCCGCTGTTCTCCTCGCTGGTGCGGCGCTACACCGACGCCCACTTCGGGGTAGGGCCCCCGGCCCGGTTCATCGCCACCCTGGGCGACGCCGAGCTCGACGAGGGCAACGTTTGGGAGGCCATCTCCGACCCCGGCGCCCAGGGGCTCGGGAACGTGACGCTCATCGTCGACCTGAACCGCCAGAGCCTCGACCGGGTCGTCCCCGAGATCCAGGCCCGGCGCCTCCAGCAGTTCTTCGCCAACGCCGGCTGGCATGTGGCCGAGGCCAAGTACGGCAAGCAGCTGACGGCCGCCTTCGCCGAACCCGGCGGCGACGCCCTCCGGGCCCACATCGACGCCATGTCCAACGAGGCCTACCAGTCGCTCTTCGGGATGGACGGGCCGGCCTTGCGGGCCAAGTTCCTGGCCGGCGCCGACCCGGCGCTGCACACGCTGGCCGGCGGGTACGACGACGCCGGGCTCACCTCGCTCGTCACCGACCTGGGGGGCCACGACCTCGAGCTGCTGATCGAGACGTTCCGGGCCTGCGACCGGGAGGCCGACCGTCCGAGCGTCGTCTTCGCCTACACGGTGAAGGGCTGGGGCCTGCCCATGGCCGGCAACCCCTTGAACCACTCCGCCATGCTCACCCCCGAGCAGCTCGACGACCTGCGGACGGCCACCGGGCTCACCCCGGAGACGGAGTGGGACCGCTTCGATCCCGACACCCCGGCCGGGCGCCTGTGTGCCCGGACCGGCGGCGAGATCAACAACCCGGCCCCCGTGCCCCGGCCCAAGCTCCCGATCCCGGCCTCGGCCACGCCGCCGATCACGTCGGGGTCGATCTCCAGCCAGGAGGCGTTCGGCCGGGTCCTGGCCCGGCTGGCCGACGTGGACGAGGTGGGCCAGCGGATCGTGACCACCGCCCCCGACGTGGCCATCTCCACCAACCTCGGCGGCTGGATCAACAAGACGGGTGTCTTCTCCCACGACGAGCGCGACGACCACGGCGGGCGGGACCGGCTCCTCAAGTGGGCCCCGTCCCCCAAGGGCCGCCACATCGAGCTGGGCATCTCGGAGATGAACCTGTTCCTGCTGCTGGGCCAGCTCGGGCTGAGCCACGACCACCACGGCCAGCATCTGCTGCCCATCGGCACGGTCTACGACCCCTTCGTCCTGCGGGGTCTCGACGCCCTCATCTACGGCCTCTACAACGGATCCAAGTTCATCATCGTGGGCACCCCGTCGGGGGTCACGCTGGCGCCCGAGGGTGGCGCCCACCAGTCCACCATCACACCGTCGGTCGGCCTCGAGCTCCCCGGCCTGGTGGCCTGCGAGCCGGCCTACGCCACCGAGGTGGACTGGCTGCTGTGCGCCGGGCTCACCTCCCTCGGCGCCTCCGACGGCGAGAGCCTCTACCTGCGCCTGTCCACCCGGCCCGTGGACCAGGCCCCCTTCGCCGCCGCCCTGGAGCGCTACGGCGAGGACGTGTTGCGCCAGCTGGTCCTGGCCGGCGGCTACCGCCTGCGCGACGCCCCGCCCACCGACCGGCCCGGCGCCACCATCGTCGCCACCGGCGCCATGGTGGTCGAGGCCCTGGCCGCCGCCGAGCAGCTCGACGCCGAAGGGGTCGACGCCACCGTCGTCCACCTCACCAGTCCGGACCGCGCCTACCGCAGCTGGCAACGGGGCTTCGCCCGGGCGGCGGCCAGTGCCACGGTCATCCGGGCCCCGAGCCTCATGCACCGCCTCATCCCGCCCGAGGAGCGCCGCCGGCCCGTCGTCAGCGTGCACGACGGCTCCTCCCATTCGCTGGGCTGGATCGGCTCGGCCCTCGCCGCCCGCCAGTACCCCCTCGGCGTCGACCGCTTCGGGGAGTCGGGCACCATCGCCGACCTCCACCAGATCACGGGCATCTCCGCCGCCAGCATCGTCAACGCCGCCCTCATCGGCGTCTACGAGCACGACACCCCGCCGGGCTGAGCAGGTGATGGCGATCGATGTGGGTATGCCACGCCGATCGCCATCACCTCCTACTTCAGGTGCTCGGCCAGCAGTCGGTTCACCTCCCCGGCCGCCTCCATGTGGATCATGTGGCCCTTGCCCTCGAGCACGTGGACGGACGCCTTGCCGCCCAGGGTGCCGGCATGGCCGGCGGGGATGACCCGGTCCTCCGCGCCGGCCACCACCAGAATCGGGATGCCCAGCGCCGCCACCCGATCGGCCAGGACGGTCGCCTGGCCGTCGCCGGACAGGAAGGCGTCGAGGACGGTCTGCAGCGCCGCCTGGGCGCCGTCGAGGCGCTTGAACCGCAAGAGGTTCTCGAGCAGGTCGCGGGTGACGAGCGCGGGGTCGGCGAAGAGCTGCTCGGCGTGGGGCTTCAGCTCCCGGCGGCTCTGGGCGGCGACGAAGCCGCGCAGGTAGCCGGTGTTGATCTCCTGGCCGAGGCCGGCCGGTGCCAGCAGCGTCAGCGACCGGACCCGGTCGGGAGCGGCCGCCGCCACCGCCATGGCCACCGCCGCCCCCATGGAGTGCCCGACCAGGTCGACCCGGTCGAGGCCCACGGCGTCGAGGAAGCCGGTCACGGTGGCGGCCAGGCCATCGACGGAGCCGTCGGCCACCGCCTTGTCGGACTCGCCGTGCCCGGGAAGGTCGAGGGCGTAGACCGACCGGCCGCCGGCCAGGGCGTCGAGGTTGAACAGCCAGGTGTCCTTGTCGCCGCCGAAGCCATGCAGGCAGACGACGGCCTGATCGCCGTCGCCCACCCGCACGTAGCGCATCCGGGTCCCGCCGACGTCGATGTCCTGGCGGGCCGGCCCCTCCTCCTCGGCTTCTTCGGGCACGAAGGTGGCCTTGAAATCGGCGATCAGGGCTTCGATCTCCGCGTCGGCCACCTCCGCCGGAGCGATCACGGCCAGCAGGGCGCCGACGGGCAGCACCTCGTTGGCCGCCGCCACCTGCTTGCGCAGGACGCCGCTCATCCCGGGCGGGACCTCGACCGAACCCGAGATCTTGCCGGTGTCGACGTCGGCCACCTCCATCCCGGGCTCGATCGCATCCCCCTCGTCCACCAGCCACGCCTCGACCTTGCCCTCGCTCATGGAGAGGCCCCACTTGGGCATGGTCAACTTGTGGATCTCGCTCATCTCGCGTAGTCCATAACCGTCTTGACCGCGCCCTGCACCTTCTGGGCGTCCGGGATGTAGAGGTCCTCGAGGGCGCCCGTGAAGGGGACGGGCGTGTGCGGCGGGGTCACCATCTGGATGGGGGCCCGGAGCGAGCCGAAGCCCTCCTGGGCCACCAGTCCGGCGATGTCGACGGCCAGGCCGCAGCGGGGGCTGGACTCGTCGACCACCACCAGGCGGCCGGTGCGCTCCACCGACTCGAGGATGATCTCGGTGTCGAGAGGGCTGGTGGTGCGCAGGTCGATGACGTCGCACTCCACTCCCGACCCGGACAGCTCCTCGGCCGCCTCGGAGGCGACGTGGACCATCCGGCCGACGGCCACCAGGGTGACGTCGTCACCGTCGCGAACCACGTTGGCCTCCCCGAAGGGGATCGTGTAGCTCTCCTCGGGGACGTCACCGGTCATGTCGTAGAGCATCTTGTGCTCGCAGAAGATCACCGGGTCGTCGTCGCGGATCGAGGCGATGAGCAGCCCCTTGGCCTCGTAGGGGGTCGACGGGATGACGACCTTGAGCCCGGGGATGTGCGTGAAGATCGGGTACAGGCACTGGCTGTGCTGGGCCGCGGCCCGAAAGCCGGCCCCGATCATGGTGCGGACCACGACGGGGGTGACCGCCTTGCCCCCGAACATGTACCGGAACTTGGCCGCCTGGT
>JBOGFO010000525.1:0-8910 GCA_050743445.1 Acidimicrobiia bacterium | reverse complement strand
GCACCGTCTTGGCGGCGAGGTGCGTGAAGGCGGCGGCCGGGGCCGGGTCGGTCAGGTCGTCGGCGGGCACGTAGTTCGCCTGCACCGACGTGATCGAGCCGCGGTCGGTGGAGGTGATCCGCTCCTGGAGCGCGCCCATCTCCGACGCCAGCGTCGGCTGGTAGCCGACGGCCGAGGGCATCCGGCCGAGAAGGGCGGAGACCTCGGAGCCGGCCTGGCTGAACCGGAAGATGTTGTCCACGAACAGGAGGACGTCGCGCCCGCCCTCGTCGCGCAGGTACTCGGCCATGGTGAGGCCCGACAGAGCCACCCGCAGGCGGGCGCCGGGCGGCTCGTTCATCTGGCCGTAGCAGAGGACGGCCTTGTTGATGACGCCCGACTCCTGCATCTCGAGCCAGAGGTCGTTGCCCTCGCGTGTCCGCTCGCCCACGCCGCAGAAGACGGAGTACCCGCCGTGCTGCTGGGCGACGTTGTTGATGAGCTCCATGATGACGACGGTCTTGCCCACACCGGCGCCGCCGAACAGGCCGGTCTTGCCGCCCTTGGCGTAGGGAGCGAGGAGGTCGACCACCTTGATGCCGGTCTCGAAGATCTCCGTGTTGGTGGAGAGCGACTGGAACTTGGGCGACGGGGCGTGGATCGGCCGGCGCTGCTTCACCTCGACCGGTTCGCCGTGGTCCACCGGCTCACCGAGCAGGTTGAAGACCCGGCCGAGGCACTCCTCGCCCACCGGCACCGCGATCGGCTGGCCGGTGTTCAGGACCTTCGTCCCCCGGACGACCCCGTCGGTGGAGGACATGGCCACCGCCCGCACCTGGTCGCGCCCGATGTGCTGCTGCACCTCGGCCACCAGTGAGATCTTGGCGTCGCCCTCGCCCTCGTTGATCTCGAGGGCGGTATAGATCTCGGGGAGCCCCGTCTCGCCGTCGAACTCCACGTCGAGGACCGGCCCGATGACCTGGACCACCTTGCCGTACCGGCTCCCGTTGCCGCTCGTCGCGTCACTCATGTCTGCTCCGCAGCTCCTTCTGGCGTTCCTTCTTGAAAGCCTGGCACTACTCCTTGAGGGCCTCGGCCCCGCCGAGGATCTCAGCGATCTCCTTGGTGATGACGGCCTGTCGGGCCCGGTTGTACTGCCGTGTCAGCTGGGTCACCATGTCCGACGCATTGTCGGTGGCGAGCTTCATCGCTATGCGCCGGGCGACCTGCTCGGCCGCCACCGCCTCGGCCAGGACCGAGTACATGAGCTGGCGTCCGTACAGCGGCAGGAGCCGGTCGAGGATCTCCTCCGCCGACGGCTCGAAGATGGGCGGGGGCCCGGCCGGACCCGCGTTCTCCTCGGGGGCGATGGGGAAGAGCCGGAGCACCGTGGGCGGCTGCCGCCCGACGCTCTCCCAGTGCGGGTAGACGACGAGCACCTCGTCCACCTCGTCGTTCAGGAACGGGGTGGCCAGCTCACGGAGGAAGAACTCGGCGTCCTCCGGTGTGGGCCGGTCGCTGAGCTCGTCGATGTAGGTGCGTTCGAGCTCGACGCCCCGGAAGCGCAGGGCGCTGATGCCCTTCTTCCCCGCCGCGAACAGGCGCACCGAATGTCCGGCCGCCTCCCGCTCGGCGAGGGTGTCGCGGGCCAGGCGGATCAGGTTGGTGTTGAACCCCCCGGCCAGTCCGCGGTTGGCGGTGATGAGGAAGAGGAGCGTCCGCTTCCCGGGGCGCACCTGGAAGTAGGGCCACTTGGAGACGTCCACCCCGCTGGCGCCGATCTCGCGCATGAGCTCGGCCAGGCTGGCGAGATACGGGCCCGACGACTGGACACGCTGCTGGGCGGCCTTGAGCTTGGCTGTCGCCACCATCTCCATGGTGCGCGTGATCTTCTTCGTCGAACTGACGCTCTTGATGCGCTTCCGGATGACCTTTGGCTGCTCAGGCATGGGATGGGTGGGCCCCGATCAGTGGGCCGCCGCCTTCTTTCCCTTCTTTTCCTTCTTGGCCTTCTTGGGGGCGACGGCCGCGGCTCCCTCGTGGTCCCCCGCCTCTTCGGCTTCCTTGGCGATGGCGGCGGGCGAGTCGATGGCCGTGGCGCTCTTCCAGAGGCGGCTCTTGAACGAGGAGATCTCCTCCTTCAGCTTGGCCGCCGTGTCGTCATCGAGGGCCTTGCTCTCCTTGATCGTGGCCAGCGCTTCGGAGGGCATCTCGCGCAGGGCGGTGATCATCTCGTCCTCGAAGCGCTTGATCTCCTCGACGGGCACGTCGTCCATGAGCCCCTGGCCCACGGCGAAGATCGTGGCCACCTGGTCCTCCATGGACCAGACGGCGGCGGTGGTCTGCTTCAGGACCTCGACCGTGCGCTCGCCCCGGGCCAGCTGGGCCTTGGTGCCGGCGTCGAGGTCGCTGGCGAACTGGGCGAACGCCTCCAGTTCCCGGTACTGGGCCAGGTCGAGGCGGAGCTTGCCCGCCACCTTCTTCATCGCCTTGGTCTGGGCGTTGCCACCCACCCGGCTGACGGAGATGCCGACGTTCACGGCCGGGCGTACGCCGGCGTAGAAGAGGTCGGGCTCGAGGTAGATCTGGCCGTCGGTGATGGAGATGACGTTGGTCGGGATGTAGGCCGACACGTCGCCCGCCTGCGTCTCGATGATGGGCAGGGCGGTCAGCGAGCCGCCGCCCCGCTGGTCGCTCAGCTTGGCGGAACGCTCGAGGAGGCGGCTGTGGCAGTAGAAGACGTCACCGGGGTAGGCCTCGCGGCCCGGGGGCCGGCGGAGGAGGAGCGAGAGCTGACGGTAGGCCGCCGCCTGCTTGGACAGGTCGTCGTAGATGCAGAGGGTGTGGCGGCCCTGCTCGTACATGAAGTACTCGGCCATGGCGGCGCCGGCGTAGGGGGCGATGTACTGCATCGGCGCCGGGTCGTTGGCCGTGGCGCTGACGATGATCGTGTAGTCCATGGCACCGTTGCTGCGCAGCGTCTCGACGATGCCCGCCACCGTGGACGCCTTCAGGCCGATGGCCACGTACACACAGATGACGCCGCTGTCGCGCTGGTTGATGATGGCGTCGAGGGCGACCGAGGTCTTGCCCGTCTCCCGGTCGCCGATGATCAGCTCCCGCTGGCCCCGGCCGATGGGGATCATCCCGTCGATGGCCTTGATACCGGTCATGAGCGGTTCTTTCACCGGCTGGCGGTCGGCGATGCCGGGGGCCTGGCCCTCCATCGGCATGAGGTGCGTCGTCTCGATCGGCCCCTTGCCGTCGATGGGCTGCGACAGGGGGGTCACCACCCGACCGATGAGCGCCTCCCCGGCCGGCACCGAGAGGACGCGGCCCGTGCGCTTGACGGTCTGCCCCTCCTGGATGTCGAAGTAGTCGCCGAGGATGACGATGCCGACCGAGTCCTCCTCGAGGTTCAGCGCCAGGCCGAACGCCCCGTTCTCGAACTCCACCATCTCGCTCGCCATCACCTTCTCGAGGCCGTAGGCGCGGGCGATGCCGTCGCCGACCTCGAGCACGGTGCCGACCTCGTCGGTGCGGAGATCGACGTCGAAGGACTCGATCTGCTTGCGGATGATCGAGCTGATCTCATCGGTTCTGATCTGCGGCATTGATTCCTTTTCCTATCCCTGTCGATGCGTGGCCGTGAGGCTGCGCCGCATGTCATGGAGGCCCCGGCGGATCGTCCCGTCGAGGACAGAGTCGCCGAGGTTGACCCGGATGCCGCCGATGACCTCCGGATCGATGCGTTCATGGAGGACGACGGTCCTCTTCGTCCGCTGCTCCAGCGCGGCGCGGAGCGCGTCGGCCAGATCGGTGTCCAGCTTCCGGGCCGTCGTCACGCGGGCCTGAACGACGCCCTCGTGCTGGTCCCGGTACCGGGCGAACTCCTGAACGACGTTGTCGAAGAGTGGCTCCCGGCGCTTCTGGACGAGGATGTGGAGGAGCCCGAGGACCGGGCGGCCGACCTTGCCTTCGAACGCCAGGCTGATGATCCGTCGTTTGTCTTCCCGGCGGAGGTGGGGCATGTTGAAGAACGCCTGCAGTTCGGGGTCGAGTTCATCGAGAGCCTTCTGGACGCCGTGCAGGTCGTCGTAGATGCTCCCCACGGCCTGCTCCCCGATCCCGATGTCGAAGAGCGCCCTGGCATAGACGCGGGCGGCGGCGGGTGAGACGTTCACAGGCGGGTGGCGACCTCTTCGACCACCTCGCGGGCCAGCCGCCGGTGGTCCTCGTCCTGGAGCTCCCGCTTGAGGAGCCGGGCTGATGCCTGGAGGGTCAGCTCCACCGTCGCCCGCTTGAGCTCGTCGACCGCCTTGGCCCGCTCGAGCTCGATCTCCCTCTTGGCCCGTTCCCGCTGCTCGGCGATCTCCTCCTGGGCGGCGGTGACGGCGTCGTTCTTGGCGTTCTCGGCCGCGGTGCGGGCCTCGGCGAGGAACCTCTGGGCCTCCCGGCGTGCCTCCTCGAGGAGCTGCTCCTGCTTCTCGGTCAGCTCCCGGGCCCGCGCCTCGGCCTCCTCGGCCTTCTTCAGCCCCTCGGCGATCCGGATCTCGCGCGCCTCCATGGTGTTCTGGAGGGCCGGCCACGCCACCTTCCGGAGGATGAGGAACGTGACGATGAACGCCACCCAGACCCAGGCGGCGGTGGCGAAGTTGAGGTCCGTGAAGCTCGGTTCCTCTGCGTGTTCGCCCGCCTCGGTGGCGAGGAGTACCCAGTCCATGGCTCAGGCGGGGCCGGCGGCCGTGCCCTGGACCAGCAGGCAGACGACGACGGCGAAGAGGCAGACGCCCTCGATGAAGGCGGCGGTGATGATGGTGACGCCGCGGATGTCGTCGGCGGCCTCGGGCTGACGGGCGATCGACTCGGTGGCGCTCGATGCGATGCGGCCGATCCCGATACCGGCCCCGACCGCCGCGATGCCGGCCCCGATGCCCGCTCCCATGAGGCCCCCTCCCCAGAACTGTCCGGGTTCGGCGGCTTCCTGGGCGAGGAAAGTTGCGGCGGCGAGAAGTGCATCCATGGGTTCCCTGACTTCCTTTCTTAGTGTTCCTCGGCCACGGCCAGGCTCAAGAAGATGGCTGTGAGCACGGTGAAGATATATGCCTGGATCAAAGCGACCAGCACCTCGAACAACATGATGAAAAGGACGAAGGCAAAGGACGCCACAGTGGAGGGGATGCCGATGAGTCCCTTGTTGGCGTGGGCGGTTCCGTAGAGGAAGCCGAAGAGGACGAGCAGGATGGCGTGTCCGCCCGTCATGTTGGCGAAGAGACGGACGGTCAGGGCGAAGGGCTTGGTGAAGAGCCCGATGAACTCGATCACCCAGACCAGCGGCCAGAGGATGGCGGGCGTGCCCCCGGGCACGAGGTTGATCCAGTACCGGACGTAGCCGTGCTGGCGCATGCCGGCCATCTGGATCAGGAGGAACACCATGATCGCCAGGGCGGCGGTGACGGCCAGGTTCCCGGTGGCCGTGCGCTCCCAGGGGTTGAAGGGGAAGGGAAACAGGCCGATGGCGTTCGAGAACAGGATGAAGAAGAAGAGGGTCCAGAAGAACGGCATGTAGCGCCGGCCCCGCTCGGCACCGAGCCAGGGGTAGACGATGTCGTCCCGGACGAAGACGAGCGCCACCTCCAGCAGCGCCACCACGCCCTTCTTGTGGGGCACCGTCTGGACCCGCCGCGCCGCCACCGTGAAGGTGACGGTCATGAACACGGCGACCATCACGATGAGGAGCTGGTGGGCGGTGATGCCGCCGGGCAGCGAGTAGTCGAGGAGGTGGCCGACGACCTCCGCACCCAGGATCATGCGGTCCTCCGAGTGGTGCTCATCGAGCGCTCCACCTGGAGCAGCTCGACGCCGAGGTAGACGAAGAAGAAGACGAGGAAGGTCAGGGCGAAGGCGGCGGGGTCCACCGACTCCGTCCGGCGGAAGAGCAGCATCAGGGCGACCACCACGAAGAGGCGGGCCAGAAAGCCTCCGGCCAGCGTGGCCATGGCCGACTTCATGCCGTGGCGGAGCGTGCGGCGGGTGACGACGTAGCCCACCGCCAGGTTCAGGACTCCGAGGCCGGCACCGATCAGGGCCCCGCGCACACCGTCAGGGTCCAGGTCGACGAACATCAACGTGGTCACCACCAGCAGGCCGACGAAGCCACCGACGGCCAGCAGCCCCTGCGAAGCGGTGCGGCTCACGGCTTCTTCCCGCCCTTGTCGGGTCCGAGGACCTGGCGGATGAGGCTCCACGTCGCGCCCGCGAACCCGAACAGCAACAGCACCACGGTGAAGAGCGGACCCGTATCCAGCCGGCCGTCGACCCAGATACCCGCCAGCGTCAGCAGGAGAATCGTGAGCGCGAACTGAACGCCCACCCCGGCGAACTGGAGGTATTTCCGCTCGACGCGATTCCGGTCTTCTCCGGGATACGTCGCAGTGTTCCTTTCGGGAAGAACAGCTACGGGGGGTTGCACCGGGGGCACGTTAGTCGTCCTGGCTCCGTTGCCGAGCAGGCTTGTGAATTTCTTCACGTACTCTAACAGGCCCGCTCAGCCGCGTTCTCAACCAGAGGCGACTTCTGAGGAAATTTTCTGGTGGACAGTGCGTTGGCTCAGGCGCCGGCCTGGGCTCAGGGCCGCCGTGGAGGACGGTTGTCGCCCCGGAGGGGGATCACGTCGCCGACGGCCTCGTCCAGCGCGACCTCCTCGTCGGGCAACACGACCTCCTCGGCGGTCTCAGGCCCGGCGGTGGCCCGGTCCCGACGGGTGCGCCGGGCCACCGGGTGGAAGATGGCGTAGAGGACGAGCGCCAGCGCCGCGATGCCGAAGGGCACAAGGGCGTTGCCCTCGTTGGTGTAGGTCGGGGCGAGCACGAACCCGGCCAGTACGGCCGTCCAGGCCCAGAGGATGAACACCGCCCGGCGCTGGCCGTGGCCGAGGCGCATGAGCCGGTGGTGGAGATGGTCCTTGTCGGGCACGGCGATCGACTGGCGCCGCAGCGCCCGGCGGGCCACGGCCAGGGCGATGTCGAGCATCGGCACCCCGAGGATCACGAACGGGATCACCAGGGGGGCGAAGAAGAAGAACGTCTGGCCGCTGAACTGGTCGGCGGTCCGGCCCCCCACCACGATGGTGGTGGCGGCCAGCAGGAGGCCCAGGAACAGCGCGCCGGCATCGCCCATGAAGATCCGGGCCGGGTGCGTGTTGTGGGGCAGGAACCCGATGCACACCCCCACGGCGATGATGGCCACCAGCGGGGCGAGGTTGGAATCCGCCAGGAGGCCGGCGTCGCCGAGACGGATGGCGTAGAGGAAGAACGCGGTCCCCGCCACCGCCACCACTCCGGCCGCCAGCCCGTCGAGCCCGTCGATGAGGTTCACGGCGTTGGCCATGATCGCCACCCAGATGACGGTCATGAGCGGGGAGAGGTCCGGGGAGAGGACGACGAAGCCGGCGAAGGGGATCCGGAAGAACAGCAGCGTGAGCCCGAGGAGGGACAGCAGGCTGCCGGAGAACACCTGACCGGCCAGCTTGGCCGGGGGCGACACCTCCCGCAGGTCGTCGAGGGCACCCACGGCGAACATGGCCGTGGCCCCGACCAGGAGCCCGAGGGGCTCGGAGCTGCCCCGGAACACGTCCCGGAAGGCGGGCAGCAGCGACGCCACCCCCATGGCGGCCAGGAACCCGCCGTACATGGCGGCCCCGCCCAGCGTCGGGGTGGGGCGCTCGTGCACCCGGCGGGCGTCGGGAGAGACGACCGCCCCCAGGCGGAGGGCGGCGCGGCGCACCAGCGGGGTCAGTCCCCAGGTGACTGCGCCGGCCACGGCCAGGATGATCAGGTACTCCGCCATACCAGCTGACCAGGATCGCACGTCCGGGAGGGGAACCTCCGTCTTTGGTCACCGAAAGCGAGCGGGAACCACGGGGGGTTTCCGAGCGACCATCCGCTCAGTCACCTCGAGCTGGAGGATGTTTCGATGCGCGTCACCACCCGACTCCCGGCCGCCCTCGGCGCCGGACTCCTCGGCCTGGCCCTGACGGCCGGCCCCGCCTTCGCCCATGTCAGTGCCAACCCCGGGGAAGCCACCGCCGGCAAGTCCACCTACCAGCAGTTCAAGGTGGGCCACGGCTGCGATGGCTCGCCCACCACCAAGGTCACGTTCTTCATCCCCGAGGGCGTGGTGTCGGTCAAGCCCGAGGTCGAGCCCGGCTGGAAGTCCTCCACCACGGTCGGGCCCATCACACCGTTCGACAACCACGGCGAGACCGTCTCCGAGGGCGTGAAGGAACTGACCTTCACCGCCGACACCCCCCTGCCCGACGACCAGGTGACCTTCTTCGGGCTGTCGATGACGATGCCCGACAAGGCGGGCGAGACGATCTCGATCCCCGTCGTCCAGGCCTGCCAGCAGGGCGAGATCCGCTGGATCGAGATCCCGGTCGAGGGCCAGGAAGAGCCCGAGCTACCCGCCCCCGGCATCAAGCTGGTGGCCGCCGAAGCCGGCGAGGACGACCACGGTGCCGCCACCGAGAACGGGACCGAGGGTGAGCAGACGGCGACGGAGGGAGAAGACGCGGCTGCCGTGCAGGCCGGACGGGTAGACGACGGCGGTGACACCCTGGCGATCATCGCTCTCATCGTCGGCGCCGCCGGGCTCCTCACCGGCGGGTACTCCCTCGTCGCCCTGCGCAAGAAGGCGTAGCCCCAAACCCACGCTCCCCCGGACGCCCGGGGACACCTCTCCGCCCCGGGCGTCCGCTTTTCCTTTTCATAGCCTTTCGTCCCGTTTGCCCGATTGGACGGTGCGAACCGCGGGCAGGATGATCCGGCCGTGCTCTGCTGCCTCGTAGGCGGCGTGCTCGTGGCGGCGATCGCCAGGAGCGCCGCCCGGAACCCCCACCGCCGGCAGTCCCTTCCCGCCGCACTCCTGCTC
>JBOGFO010000524.1:0-4004 GCA_050743445.1 Acidimicrobiia bacterium | reverse complement strand
GCTCACCGGGTACCTGCAGTTCAAGCAGACGCAGAGCCGCCAGAGCAGCCAGGTCAACCCGCAGATGGCCATGATGGGCAAGATCTTCCCGCTCATGTTCGCCTTCATCTCGCTCAGCCTGCCCTCGGGCGTCGTGTTGTACTTCCTGGTATCGAACGCCTGGCAGATCGGTCAGCAGGCCATCATCTACGGGTCGATGCTCCCCCAGGACCTGCCACCGCTCGCGGCTCCGAGCGCCAGTGTCACGCCGTCGAAACCGACGCCACCGCCTCCCGACGCCGAGCCGAAGAAGCCGCGCTTCTTCGTCCGGGCCGACGACGCGGACGGGAAGGTCGACGGAGAGGGTAAGGGTTCTGGAGGAGCCGGGGCCGCAGGCGGCGGCTCGGCCCGAAGTCCCGAAAGCTTCGGTCGGGCACAGCCATCCGGCTCCCGCCCCCGACCAAAACGACGCCGGCGTTAGGACGAACTACATGGAGTGGGTCGAGGTCACCGGACGAACGATCGAAGAGGCGCTCGACGCCGCCCTCGATCAGCTCGGGGTGGACGAGGAGGACATCGAGTACGAGGTTCTCGAGGAACCCCGCCGGGGGTTCCTGGGCCGGATGACGGGGAGTGCCCGCATCCGAGCCCGGGTCAAGCCGATCTCCCGGGAGAAGCCGGATCGGAGAAGACGGCGGGAGCCCCGCTCGGGGGCGCGCTCTGAGGGTGGTGGTGGCCGGCCGCGCGGTGGAGGGTCGCGTCCCGCACCCGCATCCGGGGGCGGCAGCGAGGGCCGATCCCGCTCCGGTGGGGGCGAGAGCCGGTCGGGTGGCGGCAGCGAGGGACGGTCCCGCTCCGGTGGAGGGGACGACGGACGGGGAGAACGGTCCCGGGACGCGTCGCGCGAGCGGAGCCGGGCGCCCCGTGAGCGCAAGCCGCGGCCGACCGCACCCGCCGACACCAGTAGGAACACCGACGGGGAGGAGATCGCCGTGAGCGGATCCGATGTGCCGCTGTCCGAGCAGGTCGAGCTGGCGGAGCGCTTTGCCGTCGGCCTGGTGGACCGCTTCGGCATCAAGGCGTCGGTGACAGCCGGCGCCGACGGGGACGACGACGTCCGGGTTGAGATCACCGGCTCCGATCTCGGAGTCCTGATCGGTCCCAGGGCCGCCACCCTCGACGCCATCCAGGAGCTCGTGCGGACCGCCCTCCAGCGGCGCATCGGGGGCCACGGAGCCCGAGTCCACGTGGACGTGGGTGGCTATCGGGCCCGCCGGCACGAGGCTCTGGCCGTGTTCGTCCGCCAAGCGGCGGAACGGGCGATCGAATCGGGACGTGACCAGGTCTTCGAGCCGATGTCACCGATCGACCGCAAGGTCGTGCATGACACGGCGAACGAGATCGACGGGGTGGCCACAGTCTCCGAGGGAGAGGAACCGCGACGCCGGGTCGTGATCCGGGCGACCTGAGCGCAGTCCTCGCCCGGGCCCAGGAACAGGGCTTCCTCGGCCCGGGACCTGTCGATCGTCACGCCGAGCACGCGCGGGCCATGGCCGCATGCCTGCCCGCAGGCACCGAGCGGGTCCTCGACCTCGGCAGTGGTGGCGGTGTGCCCGGGTTGGTGCTGGCTGTGGACCAGCCCGCCCTGCGGCTCGTCCTGGTCGATTCCGCCGTCCGCCGGTGCCGCTTCCTGCGGGAGGCGACGGACGAGGTCGGCGCCGGTGACCGGGTCGAGGTGGTGGAGGAGCGGGCCGAGACGGCCGCTCGCCATCCGACGCTGCGGGGCGCCTTCGACGTGGTCGTGGCCCGGTTGTTCGGCTCCCCAGGGGTCACCGCCGAATGTGCCGTGGGCTTCCTGCGCCTCGGCGGCTCGCTGATCGTGAGCGAGCCCCCGGAGGAGGCGGAACGGTGGCCGCCGGAACCCCTGGCCGATCTCGGCCTGGCTCCGGCGACGCCGTGCGGGGCGGGAGAGTTCGGCTTCGTCCGCCTGGAGAAGATCCGGATGGACGACCGGTGGCCCCGCCGGGTGGGGATCCCGGCCAAGCGCCCCTGTTTCTAGAGGCACGCTTCTTACCCGGGAGCCGGCGTCTTCATCTCCACCCCGCCCTTCCAGGCGTGGGTGACGTTGGCCGGGTCGGCCAGCACGGTCACGTCGACCAGAGGGTTGGCCGCCAGGGCGATCACATCGGCGTCGTAACCCTCGGCCAGCAGCCCCGACCGGGGAGCCTGGGGCCCGAGCGTGGCGGGGGCGTCGGCCGTGGCGGCGGCGATGGCGGCCAGGGGGGTCAGCCCGGCGGCCACCAGGTGGGTCAGCTCCTCGCCGTTGCGCCCCCAGGGCACGGCGCTCCCGGCTCCGCTGGTGAACGAGTCGGTGCCCAGGGCGATGGGCACGCCGGCCCGGATGGCCAGCTCGAGGGACTCCTGGTGACGGTCGGCCAGGGCGCGGACCTTGCGATCGACGTAGTCGGGCAGCTCGCCCTTCATGGCCAGGAGGCGCTCGACCACGAAACGGGTCGGGACCAGCACCGCGCCCGTCTCGAGCATGGCGGCCACCGCCTCCTCGTCGAGGTAGCTGCCGTGCTCGATGGTGTGCACCCCGGCCCGCAGCGCGGCCATGATCCCCGCCTTGCCGTGGCAGTGGGCAGCCACCACCCGTTCGGCCCGACCGGCCTCCTCCACGATGGCGGACAGCTCTTCGTCGGAGAACTGCTGGTGGAGCGGATGGTCGAGCTCGGAGGAGACGCCCCCCGACGTGCACACCTTGATCAGGCGGGCACCCATCCGCAGCTGCACGCGCACCGCCTTGAGGCACTCGGCCACCCCGTCGCAATGCCAGAGGCCCCGGTGCTCCTCGCACACGTCGCCGACCCAGCGCAGCGGCAGGGAGTGCAGGTCCCCGTGGCCTCCGGTGGTCGAGAGGATGGCGCCGGCGGCGTAGATGTGGGGTCCGGGGATGATGCCCTCGTCGATCACGCGACCCAGGTAGAGCCCGAGCCCGCCCGGCTCGCGCACGCTGGTGAAGCCGGCATTGATGGCGAGGCGGGCGTCGGTGGTGATCCGGGCCGCGGCCACGGCGACCGGGTCGTGGGCGATGTCGTCGAGCGAGGCCCGGCGCACCCCGAGGAAATGGCCGTGGCAGTCCCACATCCCCGGCATGACGACGGGCACCGTGAGGCCGACGGGGGGCAGAGCCGGGGCGGCGGCCGCCGGTCCGGCGTAGGCGATGGTGTCGCCGTCGATCACCACCGTGCCGGCCGGGACGGGGTCGCCCCGCCCGGGGATGAGGAGGTCAGCGTCGATGCGGAGCATGGGGCCCTTCTAGCAGGTACGCCGAGGAATGACAGGCGTGCCGGAGGCGTTCGTGGGGGAACGAATATGATGCGCAGTCCCGGCTGAAAGGAATGACGTGGCCATCATCACCGGCACCGACGCCGCCTTTGACGAAACCGTCAACGGCTCCGAGGTACCCGTTCTCGTGGACTTCTGGGCCGAGTGGTGTGGCCCGTGCAAGATGATCGCTCCGGTGCTCGATGAGATCGCCAAGGAGCACGCGGGCAAGATCACCATCGTCAAGCTCAACGTGGACGACAACCCCGACACCGCCCGGCGGTTCGAGGTCATGAGCATCCCCACGCTCATGCTCTTCAACAAGGGCTCGCTGGAGAAGCGCCTGGTGGGCGCACGCAACAAGTCCCAGCTGATGGCCGAGATCGCCCCGTTCATCGGGTGAATGCCGCCGTCCGGTGAGGTTCCGCATCGCCCGCGGGGACAGCGGCGAAGCGGTGCGGGACCTGCAGCACCGCCTCGCCACGCTGGGGTACGACCCGGGCGAGCCAGGGGTCTTCGGTGAGGGCACGGAGGCGGCAGTGGTCGCCTTCCAGGTGGCCCGGGGGCTCCGGGTTGACGGGATCTGCGGCCGCCAGACGTGGAGCTCGCTGGTGGAGGCGGGCTACACCCTCGGTGATCGGCTCCTCTACCACCGGACTCCGATGCTGCGGGGCGACGACGTCGTCGACCTGCAGCAC
>JBOGFO010000523.1:0-4035 GCA_050743445.1 Acidimicrobiia bacterium | reverse complement strand
GCGCCGGAGCGCCGCCCGGAGACGAACCCTCGGTGTCGCCGCCGGCCCGGGCCTCGGTGGCCGGAGCCGACCCGGTGGCCGGTGCGGTGTCCGTGACCGGAGCCGCCTCGGAGACGGCCTCGTCCCGGGACCGGTCATCGGGCCCGAAGGAGAACCGCTGGCGCTCGACCGCGGGCGGGGCCTCGGCGTCCCGAGTCTCCGGGGCCGAAGACGAGCTCTCGCTGCGGGCGTCCCGGGCTTCGGCGGCCCGGGTCTGGGCGGGCTTCGCCTCGGCCTCCCGGTCGGCCGCAGCCTCCCCGGCCCGGGCTTCCCTCGCTTCGGGGGAATCGCCGTTCTCGGGTTCGGCCTTGCGGCGCGTCGTCTTCTTCTTCGGGCGGTCACCCGACGGTTCGGGGATGCCGTTGCCCCCGGTGGCGGCGGCCAGGATGGCCTCCACGAGATCCGCCTTGCGCAAGCGGGTCGCCCCCCGAACGCCCATGGCCGAAGCGATCTCGTGCAACTGCTCCCGATCGCGACTGCCGAGCATGGCCCGTTCGGCGGCGAACTGCTCCGCGCTGGTCGTACTGCTCATGAGTTGGGTTTCCTCCTGGATCCGTTTTTGGGCACCGCTTCCATCGCCCGGCTGACCACCAGCTCGATCACCTGCGACAGGGTCGAGTCGAGGTTGTAGGAGGGCACGAGGGGCACGCCCCGTTCGAGGGCCAGCGACTTCACGTAGCGCTGGATCTTGCGGATGTTGTCGAAGAAGTCGAGATAGCGGTCCGACGGCCGGCTGCGGGTCTCGTGGGCCCGGAGCATGAAGTGGGACCGGTGCACCTCGGCGTCGTCGGCGGTGATGACCAGGGGCACCACGACGGCGTCGGGGAACTCGGTGTAGTTGATGAAGCCGGGGACCACGTGGGCCCCCTCGACGATCAGGTCGGTGCTCTCCACCATGGCCCGGCGGATGAGGGCCTGGATGCCGGGCGTGATGACCGACACCTGCTCGCGGAAGCCGATGATGACCGGGTCGGCACTGCGGGGGATCGGGTGCCGGACCAGGTGCACGGCGTCGAACGAGGACGTGTGCAGGGTGGGCATGAGCTCCTCGGAGAACATGGCCCGCATGACCTCGCGGATGGCGTCGGTGGGAATGATGCGGGTGATGCCGAGGCGGCCGGCCAGCTGGGTGGCGATGGTGGATTTGCCCACGCCCGTGGCGCCACCGATGAGGATGACCAGCGGCTTGTCGAGGAGGTTCACGACCTGCCACTTGGCGAAGGACTGGGCGTAGCGGGCCCCCACCTCCTCGACCAGGGTCGCTTCGGCCAGCTCGGCCAGCTCGGCCCGGGTGATGGTGTCACCGGTCCGGGAGTGGAGATGGTCCTCGATGCGCTCGGCGACATGGAAGGCACGCGCCGGCGACAGCCCGGTGGCCATGATCGAGCTGGCCATCAGGCCCTTCGAGTAGGGCAGAGCGTGCTCCTCGTCGGAGATCACGATGTGCCGGGGAGTTTGGGTCATAAGCCCTTTTCCAGGAACCGTTTCTTCGCCGTCTCGGCGAGTGAACGGACGAGGTCCTCGAGAAGCAGGTCACCGCCGGTGACCACAAGTTGATTGTCGGAGTAGACGACCCCCATCCCCCGCTCCAGCGCATATCCGGTGGCGAGGTCGACCGCCGCAGCCTTGAGCTCGGTGACGAGTACGTCAGCCTGGCCGGCGGCAGTCAGCTCACTGGCGAGTCGGGTGCGGTTCGCCAGATTGGAGCTGAAACCGACGACCGTGGCGCCGTACGACTCCAGGTGAGCCGCCAGCGTCGCCGACACGGCTTCGGGAGCAGTGGTGGCGAAGAAGACGGAGTGTCCGGAAATCGGCCCGAGTGGTCGCGGTCGGAACGTGGAACGGACGACCGGAACCTCTGGGACCAGCCCCCGGATTCGATCCTCGAGGGCCGCCACCGCGCCCAAGTCGGCAAGCGGTTGTTCAGCCAGTGTAATGACCACCAGGTCGGCCAGCAACAACGGGTAGGCCCCCAGATACCCGGTGACCAGCTCGGGGTCGGAGCCGGCCGCCACCACGCACACGGTGACGTCGGCGTGGACCGGCGGGATGGCCGTCCCCGAGCCCTCGAACACCAACATTGGCTCGGGACGGGCGTTGGCCAGGGCGACGCCGGCGGCGAAGGTGGCGCTGACCGGCTCCCCGGCCAGGCCGCCGCCACAGCGCCGGGTGCCGACGGTGACGACACCGGCGGTGAGGGCGTCCTCCAGGTGATCGCTGGCGGCGTGGCGGCCGGTGCGGGACAGGGCCAGAAGCGCTTCGGGCGTGAGGGCGAACTCCGCCGGATCGACGACCTCGGGTTCCGCCGGGCCACCCCGGCCCATGGCCACCACCACCGGTGGCGTCCCTCCCGCCTTGAGGAGGCGGGCGATCTCGGCTGCCACCGCCGTCTTGCCGGTGCGCTTGCCGGTGCCGATGACGGCCAGCGACGGCTTGGTGGCCAGCCGGGGCCGGGGCGGGACCTCGAAAGCGAACCCGGCGCCGCGGTAGGGAACACCGCGGGCCAGGCTGTGGGCGGCGAGGAGCATCCGGCTCCGGGCATCGAGGACGGGCTGGTCGGAGAGGTCCACCACCTCGTCGGGGGCGAACCGCTCCAGTCCGGCGACGAGGGCGGACAGCGGCCCCTCGCCGGCCTCGAGGCCGTCGACCCCGAGGTCGCCGGCCTCGAGAGCCGACTGCAGCTTCTCCGTGCCGCCGACGAGGACGGCCCCCACCACGGTGCGGCCGCCGGCGCGCAGCTCCTCGATGGCGGCCCTGACGACCGGGGGGTAGTGCTCGCCGTCGACCAGCACGAGCGTGCGTCGCGGCGGAGAAGGAGGAAACGGGACGGCCGTGGCCGGGAACCTCGCAGGAAGAGCCGCTCCGGGAGATGGAGCGGGATGCAGCGGCGAGTCTACCGGCCGGTCCGCGTGGGCGAGACTCTCTGGGCGAGACTCTCTGGGCGAGACTCTCTGGCCATGCAGACGACCCTCGCTCCCGGTATCGAGTACGAGGCCACCTTCACCGTGACCCCGGACATGTCCCCGGCCCATCTCCGACCGGTGGTGGTGCTGGCCACGCCGGTCATGGTGCGCCTCATCGAGGAGACGTGCCTCACCAGCGTGCGCGACCACCTCGACGAGGGCGAGACCACGGTGGGAACCCACGTCTGCGTGAGCCACACCGGTGCCGCCTGGGAGGGCGAGGAGGTCAGGGTCGTCGCCCGGCTGGCCAAGGTGGAACGCCGGCGGCTCACCTTCGAGGTTGAGGTGCACGCCCCGGCCGGGCGGATCAGCGACGGCACCCACGAGCGGGCCGTCATCGACACCTCCCGCTTCGGCAAGGCCTGAGCGTTATTGGCCCTGGGAGGGCCACAAGCGCTCTGGCCTTCAGCCCAGGGCGGGTTCGCGCTGGAGGAGGCGGGCCATGAGGTCGTGGCCCACCACCGGGGTGCAGGCCGCCGTGGCCGATTCCGTGTACACGCCGCCCGGCCCGTCGGCGGTGGAGTCGTAGAGCAGGTAGGGCACGGCGTCGCCGGTGTGGGTGCGCAGCACGCAGGGCGTGGGGTGGTCGGGCAGCAGCAGCATCCGCCAGGGGCCGAGGTCGTCGAGGGCCTCGGCCAGGGGTCCGATGATGCGCCGGTCCCAGTGCTCGAGGGCCTCCACCTTGCGGTCCTCCTCGCCGTTGTGGCCGGCTTCGTCGGAGGCCTCGACGTGGATGACGAAGAGCTCCCGGTCGGCGAGGCTGGCCAGGGCGGCGTCGCGCTTGGCTTCGTAGTCGGTGTCGTAGTAGCCGGTCGCCCCCGGCACCTCCACCGGGTCGATCCCGGACAGCACGCCGAGACCCCGGATGAGGTCGACGGCGGTCACGAGGCGACCGGAGATCCCGAAGCGGTCGGCGAAGGCGGGCAGGGCAGGCCGGGTGCCCTGGCCCCAGAGCCACACCTGGGTGGCTGACGCGCCGAGCTCGGCCGCCTTGTCCGCCACCACCGCCCGGGACGCCTCCATGATGTCGATC
>JBOGFO010000522.1:0-4779 GCA_050743445.1 Acidimicrobiia bacterium | reverse complement strand
GTCATGGCCAGGTCGCAGATGCCGGGGATGAGCGAGGCGGCGGCGTCGACGCGGGCGATCTCCTCCATGCAGATGGCCCAGGTGACGTGGTCGGCACCGGAGCCGCCGTATTCCTCGGGGAAGGTGAGCCCCATCAGCCCCATGGCGGTGAAGGCCTCGTGGGCACCCCAGGAGTACTGGGCCTTCTCGTCCGACTCGGCCGAGAGCGGAGCCACCTTGTCCTCGCACATCTGGCGCACCGCGGTCCGGAAGTCCTCCTGCTCCTCGGTGGTGATGAACATCGGCGCCTCCGGAAACGGTCGGGTGGCCGATGCTACGCCTGCACGCAGGACACGATCTCAAGGTGGGTGCAATGTTGGCCCTCTGAGGGCCAACATCGCACCCACCTTCCCGCCCGCCACGTCAATAGCTCTTGGGCAACCCCAGGGAGTGCTGAGCGACGAAGTTGAGCACCATCTCCCGGCTGACCGGGGCGGTGCGGAAGAGCCGGGCGGTCCCCCACAGGGTGGCGAGGCCGTACTCGGTGGCCATGCCGTTGCCGCCGTGGGTCTGGATGGCCTGGTCGAGCGCCTTCAACGACGCCTCGGCCGAGGCGTACTTGGCCATGTTGGCCGCCTCCCCGGCGTCGCCGCCGGTGTCGTAGAGCCAGGCCGCCTTGGTCGTCATGAGCCGGGCCAGGTCGAGCTCAATCTTGGCCGTGGCCAGAGGGTGGGAGACCCCCTGGTGCATGCCGATGGGCACGCCCCACACCTCGCGCTCCACCGCGTAGGCCGCCGCCTTCTCGAGGGCGTAGCGGCCGATCCCGTTGCCCTGGGCGGCGCCCATGATCCGCTCCGGGTTGAGGCCGGCGAACACCTGCCGGAGGCCTTCGTGCTCGGCCCCCACCAGCCGGTCGGCGGGCACCCGGACGTCGTCGAAGAACAAGGTGTACTGCTTCTCGGGGGCGACGATCTCCACCGGGATGACCGTGCGCTCGAGCCCGGGCGCGTCACAGTCCACGATGAACAGCGACAGCTTGGCCCGGCCCGACCCCTCGTCGACCCCGGTGCGGGCCACCACGAGCATGGTGTCCGCCTCGTCGACACCGGAGATGTAGTACTTGGTCCCCCGGAGCCGGTACTCGCCACCGTCGCGGGTGGCGACGGTGGAGATGTTGTGCGAGTTGGAACCGGCGTTCGGTTCGGTGATGGCGAAGGCCATCTTCCAGCCCGGGTCCTCGGAGCCGGCGATCTTCGGCAGCCAGTGGCGCTTCTGCTCCTCGGTGCCGTGGCGGGCGATGATCGACCCGCAGATGGCGGGCGACACCACCATGAGCAGCAGCGGGCAGCCGCCGGCGGCGAGCTCCTCGCCCACCATGGACAGCTCCAGCAGCCCCATGCCGCCGCCCCCGTACTCCTCGGGGATGTTGACGCCCATGAAGCCGCCCCGGGCCACGGCCTCCCACAGCTCGTGGGCCCGCTCGTCGGCCCGCGCCTTTTCCACGAAGTAGTCGTGGCCGAAGTCTGAGGCGATCTTCCGGACCGCCTCCCGGAGCATCAGATGCTCAGACGTCTCATTGAAGTCCATAGGGCCAAAGTTAACCCCGAGGGCATGAAAGCAGGACATTGGGGCCGGTGCGGCGTATTCCTCCCTCGAGCGTCCAATCGGGCTGCCGCGGCTGCTGGGGAGGGTCCCTCTCCGCCGGCTGGCACCGCCGGCGTAGGACAGGGGCCCCGGCCTCTGGCCGGGCCGCGAAGCCCGGGACGCTAAAAGCCCGGCCCCGCGCCGGGGTACGACGGTGGGGCCCAGGGTCGGGCCGGCCCTCCTGACCCAGGGCCCTCCGTCGCACACCCACAGCTGTACGTAACGGGAGTGGCAACGAGAAGGGGAGGCGCCGGCAGCGCCTCCCCTCATCGCGTGCTCCGTAATCGCTGGTGGCGTCAGGTCCTGGTGCGCCTGATCAGCCGCCGGCCGTAGAGGCCGGTCGCCCCCAGGGCGGCGAGGCTCGCCACCGGCAGCGCCGGCACGCCGGACGGGATGGACCGGGACGAGTTGGCGTTCTGCGACGACACGCCCTGCATGGCCGGGGACACGGGGGCCACCGCCGAGGCGGAGGCCTCCCGCACCGACTTGGCCGCGCCCCGCTGGACCTCGGCACCGGTGCTGGTGTCCACGTCCGGGCTGGCCGAGCCACCGACCGGAGCGGGAGCGTCGTCCCGCATGGGCTGGAGGGCCTCGGCGCCCGGGTCGCTCGTGTCGCTGATGCGGATGATCCGGGCCACCGAGGGGATCATCCCCCGGCCCTGATCGTCGGCCCGGTTGACGAAGAGGTAGTAGTACCCGGGCGGCGCGGCCACGCCGTTGGGCGGGGCCGTGACGCTCAGCTTGTCGCCGTCGACCGTGAAGGGGAGCCGGAGCGTCCGCTGGTCACTGTCGTTGGAGTGCTGGACCGAGCCGATCCGCATGGCCACGACCTCGGCCACCTCTCCCGCCTTCGGGGTGGACAGCGCGAACTGCTCGCCCCAGGCGACCCCGGCCTGGACATGGCTGATCCGGGGGCGATCACCCCAGAACAGGTACGGCGGGCTGTAGACCTCGAAGCTCGGGTCGGCGTCGTTGTTGGGGAACGGCTTGCCGGCGTCCTGGCGGTTGCCGAAGAAGTGACCGACGGCCGAGTGGCCACCGATCAGGACCCGGGCGTCGGGCATCATCACGGCCGTGTTGTGGTAGGTCCGGTCGCGGCCGGCGGGCTGCATCTCCTCCCACTGCTGGGTCTGGGGGTTGAACCGCTCGATCATGTGCACGGCCAGCTCGGAGCCGGGCATGACCGGTTCGGCGCTCATGGCCCCCTGGGTGGCGATGACGGAGCCGTCGGGCAGCGGAGTCCCGGTGGGGAACCAGCGGGCGTGGTTCAGCTCGCCGGTCATCTTGAAGCTGACCTTGCCCGCCTTGTCCACCGTGGTGATGGAGGACAGCGGGATGGCCGCCCAGCTCCCGGGCGAGGGTCCCTCGGTGCCGCCGAAGGTGAGGATGTCCATCTTGTCGTAGGGCGGGTCCATCGGGAGGATGGCGGAGTAGGCCGTGTCGTGGACGCCCAGCGGGTTGACCCCGACGACCTCCCATTCGAGGGTCTTGGGGTCGAAGAACTGCTGGATGGCCCACAGGGCCTCGTCGGCCGCCTGGCCGAAGGGGATCCAGCTCTGGCCGGCCCCGCCGTAGAAGATCTTGCCGTTGGGGGCCAGGAAGAGACGGGGCTGGGTGGGCAGCGAGTTCTCCGACGCCGGACCGGTGTAGTTCTCGGTGAAGGTCTCCGTCGCCGGGTCCCACGTCTCGCTGCGGCGGACGCTGGAGAGCTGGGTGCTCTTGATCAGCTTCTGCACGCCGCTGAACACCATCATCCTGCTGTCGTCCAGGAGAATGCCCGAGGGGTACCAGCGCTGGTACTTCATGTGGCCGGTCTGCTCGAAGGCATTGGTGTCGGGGTCGAAGACCTGGACGTTGCGGATGCCGCTGACCTCGACCGCTCCGAGGTGGCGCTCGTCACCGCTGTTCTGGTCCATGGCGACGGGCTCGTTGTACCAGTCGCTCCCGCCGACGGAGGCGATGCGGCCGTCGGCCAGGGAGACCATGTCTGAGCAGAACATGTCGGTGTCGTTGTCGGCGGCGTCGTCGGGCTGGGACTCGCCCTTGTGGGGCGGCGCCCCGAGCGATCCCCAGGTGGTGCCGACCAGGCCGTCGCCGGGCTCACCCGGGACGCCGGTCATGGCCAACGGGTCGTCGGTCCCCTGGTGACCGGACTCGATGTCCGGGTTCGTGCCGCCACCGTCGTCATTGGTGGGGATCGTCCATTGCGGACTCCCGCTGCGGAGGTCCATGAGCCGGGCCCGGCTGTTGCGCATCTCGGGGGACAGGTCGGTGCCCGTCCCGTTCTTCATGTTCTCGTGGCCCTCGATGCCGTTCCAGTAGAAGACCCGGCCGTCCTTGAGCATGCCGAGCGCCTGGGCCACCGGCTTGCAGATGACCTCGTCGGTGGCATTGGGGTCGGGCTCGCACCGGGGGGTGACCATCCCTCCTTCTTCGAAGGGAAGGGTGATCGACCCGATGAGATCCGGCGTCTTGAGGACCTGGGCCGAAGACGACGTGACGGTCGCCCCGCAGATCAACGCGCCGGCGGTGCCGATCAACGCCAGGCGCCAGCGAACCGAGACTCTCCGCATGCTTCCTCCCTTGCCGCGGTGATGTGTGCGTTCTGTGTCGTTTTGCGGCCTGCCCCAAAAGGCCGTCGGATGAGGCGACAATCTTAACGAACGATGACCGCCATCAACGAAGATGACAGTTGGCGCCATTCGGCACCGGAGGTCAAATGGCGCTCGGCGCCACCCAAGCCAGCACGGCCCGGACGTCGGCATCCTTCGAGTCGACGAGCTCGGCCAGAGGAGCCTGGGCCACGAGACGGCCGTCCGCCACCAGGGCGACGCTGTCGGCCGCCCAGGCCCGCTGCCCGGCGGTGGCCGTGGCCAGGAGGGCGGCCTCCACCCCGGGCGCCTGCTCGATCACCCCCGGGAACAGCGCCCACAGGGCGGGATCGAGCTCGCCGTCGACCACCAGCAGCGGACGGCGGGAGGCGAGGGCGCGGGCCAGGGCCACCCGCCGCCGGCCCTGGCGGGGCAGGTTGGCCACCGGCTCCCCCGCCCGGTGGGCCAGGCCGACGAGGTCGAGCGCGTCGCGGGCGAGAACGGGGTCGTTGGGCGGCGCCGACGGGGGCCGGGCCACGTTGTCCCACACCGTGTCGGAGAGGAA
>JBOGFO010000521.1:0-5462 GCA_050743445.1 Acidimicrobiia bacterium | reverse complement strand
GGGGTCTTCGCCGGGCTGCGGCCGGCGGCCCGGGCGGCCAAGCTCAACGTGCTCGCCGCCATCGCCACCGAATAGGCCCGTCATGAAACTCTCGCCCCGCCAGGAGGCGATCGTCCGTGGCACCCTGGCCGAGGCCGGCCGTTCGCTCGAGCAGCGGGCGACCGGCATCCCGGCTCGCCCCTCTGCGCCTGCGGCCCCGGCGCCATGGACGCCCGAAGTCGGGACGACGGCTGAGCGGGTGTTCCCGGTCGGGGAGGAGCACACGGCCGCCGCCCAGGGCCATCCCGATCCGGAGGTGCAGGTGCTGGCCAGCCCCCAGCTCGCGGCCTGGTTCGAGATCGCCGCCAGCGGTGCCATGCCCGTCCCGCCTCCCGGGGTGCGCCACCTGGGAGTCGGGATCCTCGTTCACCACGTGGGCGGCGCCCGCCCGGGGGAAGAGGTGGTGGTCCGCACCACCATCAGCGCGGTGGAGGGACGGCGGGTCCTGATCGACTGCGAGGCCACGGTGGGGGAGCGCCTGGTCGCCTTCGGCACCCATCACCGGGTGCTGCGGCCCGACCGGGAACCGTAAGGGGCTTTTGCTGGCAGATGTCTGCGCGCCGTAAGGGGCTTCCGGCGAGTAGATGTTTTCGTCTCATATTGAGAAACGTGCGTCGGAGCGCAAGTATGGACGTGTGTCGAGTGTCGGGGGGCCGGACAATCTGCTGGCGCGAATCCTGACGCGGGCCCTCGCCGACCTGGAGAAACACCGACGAGCGGCGGCGAATTGGCGCCTCGTTGACGTCTTCCTGCTCGTCCCCGCAGCCGTCGCCGTGGCCGGAGCCGCCCTGCTCGGAGTCACCGGAGCGATCGCGGTGCCGATGGCCGTGGCGGCGGCGCTGGTGGCCGCGCTCCTGGCCGGGATCTCGGTCCTCTTCGACGTGCCGGCCCGGACCCGCCGGGCCCAGGTGGCTGTCGTGTATCTCGAGGCCTTCGTCGCCGAGGCCCAGGACCGGCCGGGCTCGGAGGAGGCGGTGGTGAATCTCCGGCGGTGGTTCGTGCGGATCAACACTGCCGTCGCCACCGGCGCCACCGAGCTCGACCCGGAGCTCCTCGACCCCTCCTGCCCGCCGGGGAGCGGCCACTGCCCCCCCGCCGACCTGGCCGGTGGCAACGGGACGATCGTCATGGCGGAAGCGGTTGACCTCACCGGGCACGGGTCCGTCACCGTCACCGCTACCGCCACCACAACGGCTACCACCGCCAACGGCTCTACCACCGCCAACGGCTCTGCCACCGCCAACGGCTCCGCGGCCGATCACGGGAACGGCGGGGCAGAGCGGGCCGGCGCCCGTCACGCCCACCGGCTGTGGTGGGCGTTCGGGCTGGCCCTCACCTTCCTGGCCATCGAAGGCGCCGCCGCCGTCCTGTCGAACTCGCTGGCTCTGCTCTCCGATGCCGGCCATGTCCTGACCGACAGCGTGGGCCTCGGCCTGGCGCTGGCCGCCGTCCACATGGCCAGCAAGGGAACCCGCGATCCGTCGCGCACCTTCGGCTGGTACCGCCTCGAGATCGTGGCCGCCCTGGCCAACGCCTTCCTGCTGTTCGGCGTGGCGGGCTACGTGATGGTGGAGGCGGTCCGGCGGCTGATCGATCCCCCCGAGGTGCCCGGCGGTGTGGTCGTGCTCGTGGCGGTGGCCGGCCTGATCGCCAACGTGATCTCGTACTTCCTGCTTCGCCCGGGGGCGGCCGAGAGCCTGAACGTGCGGGCCGCCTACCTGGAGGTGATGGCCGACGCCGTGGCTTCCGTGGGCGTGCTGTTCGCCGGCCTGGCCATCCGACTCACGGGCTGGACATGGATCGACCCGGCCGTGGGGGCCGCCATCGGGTTCTGGATCATCCCCCGGGCCTGGAGGCTGGGCCGCGACTCGTTCCGGGTGCTCGTCCAGGCCGCACCGCCCGAGGTCGACATGGCCACGGTGGAGGCCGATCTCTGCTCGGTGCCCGGGGTCGAGGGCGTCCACCGCCTGCACCTGTGGACCCTCACCTCGGACCTGGAGGTCGCCTCGGCCCACCTCACGGTGCGGCCCGATGCCGACCTCACCGAGGTGCTCGACCAGGCCCAGCTCCTGCTCCAGCACCGCTACCACGTGGCCCACACCACCCTGCAGCTCGAAGCCGGCGACGCCTGCGACGACCTCGGCTGGTAGCTCTCCCGGCAGAGCTCAGGAAGGCAGCAGGATCAGGAGAGCCTCAGGGTCACCAGCTCGAAGGGGCGCAGCTCGAGGGTCACGCCTCCGCCGCTCACGGCCACCTCGGCCTGGTTGCGTTCGAGGAGGTCGGTGCGGGTCACCCGGGTGAAGGGCAGCGCCGCCGTCAGGCGCACGGTGCGCCCGGTCCCGAGCGCCTCGTAGCCGCGGACGACGAAGCCGTCGCCGTCGTCGGCCCGCTTGACGGTCTCGACCACGAAGCCGGGGTCGTCGACCGAGACGAAGGACCGTGACGCCGGCAGCGGGCCGGGGCGGTCGCCCTGGACCGCCCGGACCATCAGCGGGGCGTTGAGGGCGTAGCCGGCGGCCACCACCTCGGCCAGGTCTCCGGCGTGGGGCAGGAGCGCGTAGGTGAAGGAGTGCCGGCCCCGGTCGCAGAGGGGGTCGGGGGCGGTCGGAGCCCGGAGCAGGGACAGGCGCAGCACGTCGCCCCGCACGTCGTAGCCGTACTTGCAGTCGTTGAGGAGGGCGACGCCGAAACCGTCGGCGGAGAGGTCGGCCCAGCGCTGGGCGCACACCTCGAACCGGGCCCGGTCGAAATCGTTGTCCTCGGTGGTGGGCCGGCGCAGCTGGCCGAACTGGATCTCGAAGGTTGCTTCGGGGGCCGTCACGGCGACGGGGAAGGCCACCTTGAGGAACTTGTGGTCCTCGTGCCAGTCGACCTCGGTGACGAAGTCGACGCGTCGCGATCCGGCGGCCAGGACGACCGTCTGATCGATGCTGGAGGCCCCGAACCGGCGCCGGAGCCGGAGGCGGCCGTCGCCCAACAGCTCCCACTCGGCCGGCTCGTCCAGGACCTGGACGTGGTCCAGGTACTCCCGGTCCACATCCCAGGCGTCGTAGTCCCGGGGCCGGTCCTCGTGAAGGTGGAACTCGTTCCCGGCCCGGCCGGCGGCGAGGACCTCCCGGGCGTGGTCCCGGTCGCAGACCGACACCAACCGCCCGGCGGCGTCGAAGCTCAGGTCGAGGTGCTCGTTGCTCAGCCGGGCTCCACCCTCGGGCCGCACCGTCCCCCTGCTCTGGGGGACGGGGGTCGCCGGCTCGGCCTGCGCCACGGCGTATCCGAGCGCCGGGACGTCGGCCATGAAGACCCGGCCGTCGTGGCTCACGAGCTCGCGGCGGGCGAACGGCGTCGGGTTGAAGACCACGACCGGCTCCACCCGCCCGGTGGTGTCGACGGCGCCGGCCAGGTGGTCGAGGGCGGCGGCGGCCAGGGCATCGGCCCGCCGGCGGACATCGGTCAGCTCGGTGACGGCCTGCTCGGCCACCCACCGGATGCCGGAGCCCGGGAGGATGTCGTGGAACTGGTTGACGAGCAGCATCTTCCAGGCGGCCTCGAGCTCCTCGGCCGGCCAGGTGAAGGCACTCGGGGCACCGGTGACTCCGACGCCGGCGGCCGACCACAGCTCGGCCGCCTGGAGGGCGCCCTCGGCGCGGCGGTTGCCCGCCTTGATGGCGCCCTGGCTGGTGAAGGTGCCGCGGTGCGTCTCCAGGTACAGGTCACCCCGCCAGGTGGGCAGCGGCGCCGGGTCGGCCTCCACGGCGGCGAAGAAGGTGCCGGTGGCCTCCACGGCCACCTTGGGGACGCCGGCCATGTCGACCAGCCGCCGGGCGGCTTCGAGCATCTCGCGGGTGGGACCACCGCCCCCGTCGCCATAGCCGAAGGGATAGAGGGACCGCTTCGCCCGGGCGCTGCGGATGACCTCCAGAGGGGACATGTTGCCGTTGTAGGTGTCGGCGGTGGGGAAGTGGGCCCGGACCCGGGTGCCGTCGATCCCCTCCCACCAGAAGGTGTGGTGGGGGAAGGCGTTGGTGTCGTTCCAGGACAGCTTCTGGGACACGAACCAGTTGACCCCGGCGGCGGCCATGATCTGGGGGAGGGCGGCGGTGTAGCCGAAGGCGTCGGGCAGCCACAGCTCGGTGCAGTCGATGCCGAAGCGACTCTCGAAGAAGCGCTTGCCGAGGACGATCTGGCGCACCAGCGACTCGCCCGAAGGGACGTTGCAGTCGGCCTCCACCCACATGCCGCCCACCGGGCCGAACTGGCCCGCCACCACCCGCTCGGAGATCCGGGCGAAGAGGGTCGGGTAGCGCTCCTCCATCCAGGCCAGGTGCTGGGCCGCCGAGCACACGAAGTGGTACTCGGGGAAGTCCTCCATCAAGGTGACGGCGGTGGCGAAGGTGCGGGCGCACTTGCGGACGGACTCCCGCAGCGGCCACAGCCAGGCCGTGTCGATGTGGGCGTGGCCCACCGCGCTCACCCGGGGTGCGCCCGGGCCCGCGGGCCGGGTCAGCACGGCCTTGAGCTGCTGGCGGGCGAAGCCGGCGGTGCCGGCCACGTCGGATGGGTCGAGGACGGCGCCGGCGGCGGCCAGGGCCTCGTGGGCGTGGTCGACCACGGCCGGGTCCTCGGACCGGGCGGCCAGGCCGAGCACGATCCGCAGGTCGGCGGCCAGGGCGTAGACCTCACGCCGGCGGACGGCCAGCTCGGCCCGGGCCAGGGTGAAGCAGGGCTCGCCCCCGGGGTCGGGCCGCAGCAGGGGCCAGTCGACTCCCGCCATGCGCTCGGGGAGGGCCGGGTTGGCGGCCCCTTCCACCAGCAGGTCGACCCGCTCGCCCCCCTGCGCCCGGTTGAGGATGACCACGGCCCGATGGGGCGGCGACATCCCCCAGCGGGGCACCCCGTCCTGGTAGACGAGCGACTCCCCGCCGTGGGCGATGTCGTCCCGATAGACCCCGGCCCCGTTGCTGCGGTGGGCGTGCTCGAGGCGCAGGACGACCTCCTCGCCGGCCCAGGAGGCCGGGACCTCGCCCGCCACCCGGAACCAGGTGGTGCCCCAGGCCGGGCCCCAGGCGTCCCCGACGGCAAAGGGCTCGAACGGGCCCCGGCGGGCCTCCTCGTAGCTGATCGGCTCGCCCCCGACGTGGTGGGCCTCGACGGCCAGGGGTTGCCCCGGGCCGTGGACGGCCGGCTCCACGGCTTCGGCCAGCAGCCGAGCCGCTTCCTCCCGGATTTCGTCGTGGCGCTTCACTCCGTGGGTCTCCTGGTTCTGAACCTATCCTTGAGATTCGATAGAGAAGTGGAACTCACCCGCTGAACCCAGGAGAGCACCGAACGTGAGCACCGCGAACGTCACGTCACAGGAGGCCCGTCAGGTCGCCGAGGCGGCCCGGGAGACGGAGTGGCAGCTGCCCAGCTTCGGCAAGGAGCTC
>JBOGFO010000520.1:0-2145 GCA_050743445.1 Acidimicrobiia bacterium | reverse complement strand
TGGCCCTCACAGGGCCACAATCGCACCCGCCTCGCAGGCGCCCGCTGAGTAGATTCGGCGGCATGGTCACCCAACAGGACAAGGCGGCGCAGTTCCTCGACCTCCACCACAAGGGCGGGCCCCTGCTGATGCCCAACCCCTGGGACGCAGGTTCGGCCAAGCTGCTGGCCTCGCTGGGCTTCCCCGCCCTGGCCACGACGAGCGGCGGGTTCGCCGCCACCCTCGGACGCCTCGACTACGGGGTCAGCCGGGAGGAGGCCCTGGCCCACGCCGCCGCCATCGTGGCCGCCGTCGACGTCCCGGTGTCGGCCGATCTCGAGAACTGCTACGCCGACGAACCCTCCGGCGTGGCCGACACCATCGAGGGGGCGCTGGCCGCCGGCCTGGCCGGGTGCTCGGTGGAGGACTTCACCCTCGACCACGACGCCCCGATCTACGACGTCGACCTGGCCGCGGCGCGGGTCGAGGCCGCGGCCGAGGTGGCCCACCGGGGTCCGGTCCGCATGGTGCTGACGGCCCGGGCCGAGAACTGGCTGCGTGGCCGGAAGGACCTGGCCGACACGATCACCCGGTTGCAGCGCTACCAGGAGGCGGGCGCCGATGTGCTCTACGCCCCGGGCTCGATGAGCCTGGAGGAGATCCGGACGCTCGTCGAGTCGGTGGACGCGCCCGTCAACGTCCTGGCCCTCGCCGGCGCTCCGCCGGTGTCCGAGCTCGCCGCCATCGGTGTCCGGCGGATCTCGGTCGGCGGCGCCTTCGCCTACGTGGCCCTGGGCGCGGTCGTCACCGCCGCCCAGGAACTCCGCGACCAGGGCACCTACGGGTTCTGGGACCAGGCAAAGATCGGCGGTGGCGCCGCCCGTTCAGCCTTCGACGCCTGACCTACCCGTCATCGGCAGGCGGCGCTCCAGGTGCCCCCGGTCCCAGCGGCCGGGCTCGGCTGCGGCCTCGTAGGTTGTCTGGAGGAAGGCCAGGAGCGTGCCGTCGGGGTCGGCGGCCGTGCGCACCGCCTCGTAGGGCAGCACGAACTCCCCGAGGTCCGGGTTGTAGGCCGCCGCCGCCGGTTCAACGGGAAACGTCTCGAAACCCTCGGGTGCCGGGTAGGCGTAGGCGTAGAACACACCTTCGGCGCCGGCCGCGGGCCAGTAGCCGCAGCTGCTGACCTCCTGGCTGTAGGCGTCCTGCATGACCCAGTCGGCGCAGTTGGGGATGCCGCCCGGGTGCTGGGGTGCATCCCGGCCCGAGAAGCGGGTGACGGCCAGGTCGAAGCCGCCCCAGAAGAAGTGGACGGGGCTGACCTTGCCCACGAACCGGGACCGGAACCGGGTCAGGACCCGCTGCGCCTGCACCAACGACAGCCAGAACCGGTGGGCGTAGCCGGCGTCGTAGCTGGCATGGACCTTGTCCTCGGCGAACGGGATGGCGGTGGGCAGCTCGACCGGGCGGGGCAGGATATCGACCGTGACTTCGAGCTCGGCGAGGAGGGTCATCGTCTCGCCGTAGAAGTCGGCCACCGAGCGGGGCTCGAGGGGGACGAGGCGCTCGCCGCCGTCGGTGGTGCGAATCTCCAGCACGTGGCGCACGAAATCGAACTGCATCTCGACGCCGCGCCCGCCCTGGGGCATCAGCGAGGTCGTGAGGCCCCGGCCGTTGACGTAGAAGGGGATCTGCCAGGAGTGGTTGACCCACGGCTCGAGGCCGAGGCGGACCTTGCCGACGATCTGGGTCCACAGATGCAGCGTGTCGCGGGTGTCCTCCCACGCCGCCAGGGGCAGCGCCGGCCAGCCTGCTGTTTCCTCGCTCATGGGCGGTGATCCTACGGGGTGCCGGCCATGAGGCAGGATTGGGTATGAGCCAAGCGGACGACCGGCTGCCGGTCAGCGACGAGGAGCCCGCCGGGGCGACCGCCGTCGTCTACCGGCGCACGGTCCGCGGCCCCGAGTTCCTGATGCTCCACCGGGCCCACCGCCAGAACACGAGGAACGGGGAGTGGGCCTGGACGCCGCCGGCCGGAGCCCGCCGGGCCGGCGAGCCGGTCGACGACTGCGCCCGCCGGGAGCTGACCGAGGAGACCGGCCTCGAGCTGGAGCTCCAGCCCACGAGCTGCGGCACCGACGATTGGCCCGTCTACCTGGCCGAGGCTCC
>JBOGFO010000519.1:0-7733 GCA_050743445.1 Acidimicrobiia bacterium | reverse complement strand
AGGCGACACCGAACTGCCCGTGGCCGCCGGTCTGCTTCTTGTACTTGCCTTCCGCCTCGGCCTTGCCGGACACCGTCTCCCGGTAGGCGACCTTCACCTCTTCCTGCTCCACCTCCACGCCGTACTTGCGGGCCAGCTTCTCGAGGGCGATGGAGAGATGGGTCTCACCCATGCCCCAGAGCAGCGTCTGATGGGTCTCGGGATTGCGCTCGATCCGGATGACCGTGTCCTCCTCCTGCAGCTTGTGGAGGGCGTTGGCCAGCTTGTCCTCGTCGGCCTTGGACTTGGGCCGGATGGCGGTGGGGAGCACCGGCTGGGGCGGATCGAAGGTGTCCACCGACACGTCGGCGCCCCGCTGGGCCAGCACGTCGCCGGTGGAGACGTCGTTGAGCTTGGCCACCGCCGCGATGTCACCGGCGGGCACCTCGGCGGCCGGCTCCTGCTCCTTGCCCCGCAGCATGAAGAGCTGGTGGAGGCGCTCGTCGGTCATGGTGCGGCCGTTGGTCAGCACCGCGTCGGGCCGCACGCTCCCCGAGTGCACCTTGAACACGTTGACCCGGCCCACGTAGGGGTCGGCGATGGTCTTGAACACGAAGGCGGCCGGCGGGCCGTCGCCGGAGACCTCCGGGGCCGGGGCCTCCTCCACCAGGAAGTGGGCCAGCCGGTCGACGCCGATGAGCCGGGTCGCGCTGCCGCAGAGCACGGGGAAGACGCTGCGGGAGGCGATGCCCTTGGCCAGGGCCCCGGCCAGCTCCTTGAAGTCGATGGCCTCGTCGCTCAGGTAGCGCTCCATGAGGTCGTCGTCGCCCACCACGATCCCCTCCACCAGGGCGTCGTGGACGGCGTGCTCCTGCTCGGCCAGGCTCTCCGGCACCTCGCCGGCCGTGCCTGTCCGGGCATCGCCGGAATAGGTGTAGGCGGTGTCGGTGAGCAGGTCGACCACCCCCGACAGGTCCGCCTCCTCGCCGATGGGCAGCTGGAGGGGGGCGACCCCGGCGCCGAACTTGGACTTCAGCTCGTCCATGGTGCGCTGGAAGCTGGCCCGGTCCCGGTCCAGCTTGTTGACGAAGAAGGCCCGGGGGATGGCGGCTTGTTCGGCCAGCTTCCAGGCGATCTCGGCCTGGACCTCGACCCCGTCGACGGCGGAGATGACGAACACGGCCAGGTCCGCCACCCGCAGGGCGGCGGACACGTCGCCCACGAAATCGGCGTAGCCGGGGCAGTCCAGGAGGTTGATCTTGTGGGCCTCGTACTCGTAGGGGAGGACCGACAGGCCCACGGAGATGCCGCGCTTGTGCTCTTCGGGGTCGAAGTCGGACACCGTGGTGCCGTCTTCGACCCGACCCATCCGTTGCGTCACTCCGGCCATGTGGAGGAGCGCCTCGGCGAGGGTCGTCTTCCCCGCCCCGCCGTGGCCGACGAGCGCGACGTTGCGGATCTTGGCCGAGGGAAAGGTCTTCACGCTTGTCCTCCAGAAGGCCGCGGACAGATCGAACGGGAGATTGTATGTCCGTCGCCCGATCGACGGTCCTGGTCAGAGCCGCTGCTAACCTCTGGTTTTAACAATCGCGAGCACCGGAAGTGGAACCACATGCTGGATCATCGGATGCGTGGGGTGTCGGAGAAGGTCCTGCGTCCCACCGGCGTCCGGCTGCGCCGGGCTGGGTTCACCGCTGACCAGATCACCCTTCTGGGCCTGGCCGCATCCGCCTTCACCGGTGCCGCCATCGCCAGCGGGCACCTTTTTCTCGCCATGTGCGGCTACTTCATCGCCGGGGTCACCGACCTGCTCGACGGCGCGGTGGCCAAGGCGGGGGGAACCAACGGCAAGCGCGGCGCCTTCTTCGACTCGGTCGCCGACCGGGTGTCCGACGCCCTCGTGCTGGGTGGTGCCACGTGGTACCTGGCCGGTCGCGATCCCCATCTCACGCTGCTGCCCTTCGCCGTGGCCGCCCTCGCCATGCTCGTCTCCTACGAGCGGGCCAAGGCGGAAGCTCTCGGCCTGGATGGCAAGGGCGGGCTCATGGAGCGGGCCGAGCGGATGTTCGTCCTCGGCTTCGGGCTCATGTTCTCGGCCCTGGTCCCGGCCCTGTGGATCCTGCTCGTCACCTCCAGCCTCACCGTGGTCCAGCGGTTCATCAACGTCTGGCGTCAGGCCAGCCCGGCCCGGGAGGGTGCGGAGGCCAGCCGGGCCTGGTGGATCAGCTCCCTGCCCGCCGCCTCCTCCGAGTCCCGGATGGCCCGCTGGCGGGTCGCCTCCCGCCCGCCGGGGGAGCGTTCCCGGCCGGTGCGGTGGATGGTGTCCTCCCGCCCGCCCCACTCCGACCTCGGGCAGTCACGCCTGGCCCGGTGGTGGGCGGACTCCCGGCACTCGCCCGCCGGGGTGCGGTCCCAGCTGCGGAAGCTGCGGGGCCGGACCCGTCCCTAGGCCTGAGTGAGGCAGTAGCGGCGTGGCCCCCGGCGACGCCCAGGCCCGGTTCACCTATCTCGCCTACCGCGCCGGCGCGGCGGTGGCGGTCGCTCTCCCTGAGCGCCTCACCCGGCAGGGCGCCGGACTCCTCGGTGCCGTGCTCGGCCTGGCGATGCGGGGCCGGCGGACGATGCTGGCCCGCCACCTGCGGCGGGTCCACGGCCCCGGGCTCACCGGCTCGGCGCTCGACCGGGCGGTCAACCGCACGTTCCGGTCCTACGCCCGCTACTGGCTGGAGGTCTTCCGGCTCACCCCCGAGGTGGTCAAGGCCCTCGGCAGCAGGATCACCGTCGAGGGATGGGAGCACGTCGAAGCCGCCCTGGCCGGGGGCCGGGGCTCCCTCGTGATCACCCCGCACATGGGGAACTGGGATCTGGGTGGCGCGTTCATGGCGAGCGGCGGCTACCGGCCCGTGACCGTGGTCGAGGCGCTCGAGCCGCCGGAGCTCTTCGAGTGGTTCTGTGCCAACCGCCGGCGCCTGGGCATGGAGGTCGTACCGGTCGGCGACAGCGCCGGCTCGACGCTGCTCCGGGCCATCGAGGAGGGCCGGGTCGCCGGTCTGCTCTCGGATCGGGACCTGACGGGGACGGGCGTCGGAGTGGAGTTCTTCGGCGAGCGCACCACGCTGCCCGCCGGTCCCGCCACCCTCGCCCTGCGCGCCCGGGTCGACATCATCCCCGGCGCTCTCCTCTTCGAGGGCCCCCACCACTACCGCCTGATCTTCCGGCCCCCGGTTCCCGTTCGCCGGGAGGCTCGCCTCCGGGAGGACATCGCCCGCATCACGCAGCTCCTGGCCGCCGAGCTGGAGACGCTGGTGCGCCGCGCCCCCGAGCAGTGGCACCTCCTCCAGCCCAACTGGCCCAGTGACTTCGAGGCTGCGGGGATCAGCCGATGATGAGGGTGCTCCTGGTCTGCCCGTACTCCCTGGCCCGCCCCGGTGGCGTCCAGGGACAGGCCCTCGGGCTGGCTCGGGCGCTGCGGGCCCGCGGGGTGTCGGCCTCGCTGCTGGCTCCCTGCGACGGGGCGCCGCCCGAACCGGGCGTGGTGGACGTCGGCCGCAGCATCCCCTTCGCCGCCAACGGCTCGGTGGCCCCCATCGCTCCCGATCCCGCCGCCCTCCGCCGCACCGTCGAGGTGATCCGGACGGAGGGGCCCGACGTGGTCCACCTCCACGAGCCGCTGGTGCCCGGGCCCACCCAGGCCGCACTGCTGTGGGGTGGTGCTCCCTCGGTGGGCACGTTCCACGCCTCGGGTCGGGTCCCCGCCTACGTCTGGCTCCGCCCCTTCATGAAGGCGTTCGCCAACCGGCTGGCGGTGCGCACGGCAGTGTCGCCCGAGGCCCGGGAGCTGGCCGAGCGCTGGCTGGGCGGCGCCTGCCGGGTGCTGCCCAACGGCGTGGAGGTCGACCGCTTCGCCACGGCCGATCCCTGGCCGACCGATCGCCGCGCCGTCCTCTTCGTCGGACGCCACGAGCCCCGCAAGGGCCTCGAGGTGCTGCTGGACGCCTTCACCCGCCTCCCCGGTGACGACGTCCTGTGGGTGGCGGGCGAGGGACCGGAGACGGACCGCCTGCGCCGGGGGACGGCCGCCGGACGGACTGAGTGGCTGGGCCACCTGTCCGACGACGAGATGGCCCGCCGGCTCCGGGCCGCCGCTGTCCTGTGCGCCCCTTCGCTCCACGGCGAGTCCTTCGGCGTGGTGCTCCTCGAGGCCATGGCGGCGGGCACTCCGGTGGTGGCGTCCGACATCCCCGGCTACGCCGACGTCGCCCGCCACGACCGGGAGGCCCTGCTCGTCCCGCCCGGCGACGCCGGCGCCCTGGGCGACGCCCTGGACCGGGTCCTCTCCGACGGGCAGCTGGCCGGCCGGCTGGTGGAGGCGGGCACGGCCCGGGCCGCCACCTTCTCCATGGACCGCCTGGCCGAACGCTTCACCGCCCTCTACACCACGGTCCTCGAAAGCACCTGACGGCCGGGCCGGCGAAGGCCCACCCTCCGGACGCGCCAGAGCCCCGGGCGCTGGGGGAGCGTCGCCTCGGGGCTCTGGCGTTGAGTCCCCACGGTCACGGGGGGGTTTCCGTGGGGCAGAACCTCACCCGGTCCGCCGGTCCGGGTTGCCTAGACCTGGGATGCGCAGGTCCGGGGGTTACGGGTGTCCGGCGGTGGCCACCTCGGATCGGTGGGGGCGGCCCGGGTGAGGGGCTTGCGAGCCCCCCGGACGCCGCCCAGCGTCCGGGGGACCAGTGCTCAGTGCTGGCTAGCCCTCGTCGGAGACGGGAGGCTTGCGCAGCGAACGGGTGATGCCGAAGGCACCGGCCAGGGCGATGGCGGCCAGAGCGGCCATCCAGGCGCCGTTGTTGCTACCGGTGCGGGGCAGCTGACCGGTGACACCGGGAGCCTGCGGGTCGGGACCCGAGGCCACGGGGCCGGCAACAGCAGCGGTGGTGTAGTCACTCTGGGCCCGGAGCGCACCCACCTTGATGGTGGTCGGCTGGCTCAGCAGCGAGGTCAGGCCGAAGGCGCCGGCGAGAGCCCCGCTGGCCAGGCCGGTGTCAACCGGGAGGCCGGAGAGGACGCCGCCGAGCACGCTGGTCACCGAGGTGAGGCCGGTGATCGGGGCGAGGACGTCGGACAGGATGGCCGGCGGGTTGATGCTCACCCGCAGGACGTTGAGGCCGGCGTCGGCCACGTTGTAGCCACCCTCGGCCTTGACCGAGTTGGTGCGCTCCATGATGCCGATGTCGATCAGGTTGCCCAGGCCGAGCGGCCCGAGGACACCGTTCAGGGTGCTGGTCAGGGTGTCCACCAGGGAGGTGACCTGAGCCACGGTGGCGTTGAGGTCAAGGGCGCCGACCGAGAGGCCACCGACCTTGAGGGTGCCGAAGTTGGCGCTGGTGGAGGCGGAAGAGCCCTCCAGGGTCTCGGCGGCCTTGGCCAGAGCCGAGAACTCCACACCACTCAGCTGGATCAGCGGAGCGTTGTCGAGCACACCGAAGACGCTGTCGAGCAGGCCGTCAGCGGTGGGCAGGAGGCCCTGGAGCGTGCCGGTCAGGGTGCTGGTCAGCGAGCTGGCGGTGTTGACCACACCAGCCGCCTCGCAGCCGCCGAGCAGGCTGCCCAGGTTGAGGGGCAGGTTCAGGCCCGACAGGAGACCACCCACGTTGAGCAGGCCGCTGAGCCCGCCGAGGGGAGCGGTCAGCTGGTCGAGCGCCCCACAGGAGCCGGCCGCCGGGATGGCGTTGAGGATGGAGGTCAGGCTGGTGACCTGGCCGAGGATGCCGGAGATGTCGCCGCCGGTCAGGGCGCCCAGCGGGATCGGCAGGGAGGCGGTGTTCACCGGCAGGCCGAGGCTGTCGACCAGGCCGGTCAGGGTGGCGATGTTGAGGTCGCCGAGGCCGAGGCCGAGGCCACCGAGGAAGGCGCTCAGGTCGAGGACGCTGATGTCGCCGATGGTGACGACACCGGTGTCACCCACGCTCTGGTCGGCGGTGGAGACGGCGGACATGCTGCCGACCTTCACGTCCTTCACCGAGATGAGGCCCTGGAGCACGTCGAGGTTGGGCACCTCGGTGCCGACGGCCGAACGGGCGCCGGCGGCGTCCTGGAAGGCCTCAACCTTGATGGGGTCGATGACACCCGCAGCCAGCATGCCGGCCCCGAGGGCGCCGGTGGGCAGGGCGGGGAGCCCGGCAACGCCGGCCAGGTTGGTGACGTCAGACGGCAGGTTGAAGGAGATGGCGTCGAGGGAGCCCGTAGTCGAACCCGGAGCCTCGGCACGAGCCGGGGGGCTGGGCAGCGACAGGTTGAGGGCGCCGGAGGCGTTGACGGCCGAGAGCTGGCCGAAGGCCCGCGGGCCGGCCAGGCCGAGGCGGGTGGGGTCGAGGGTGCTCTGGCCCTCGTCGGTCAGCACCTTGATGTTCTGGACGTTCCCGAGAGACACGTCGAGGAGTGTGATGCTGGCCGCAGCCGTCCCCCGCCCGGTGGCCGCATTGGCCCCACCGACGGTGACCCCCGTAAGGGCCAGGACGACCAGGCCGACCAGCCCGATCCGAATCCTGTTCACCAGAAACTTCCTTTCGCTCATGAAGGTGCCCCAACAGCCGCGAGGGGGCGCTATGGACCAAGATCGGGAGGTGGGGGCCACCGGCACATAGCCCGAAATAACTATTTCGAGGGCCCAGAAGAACTAGTCACTGGTCCTTCGCCCCAATTCGCTCCGTATGATCTGCGTCATCAACGACCAGATCACCGCCAATCGCCGCCGCAGCCTGCTGACCTTCGTCGCCTTCGTGGCCGTCGCCGGGCTGGTGGGGGCCGTCCTCGGGGCGTGGTGGTTCTTCGTCGGCCTCGCCGTGGTGCTCGCCGCCGTCGCCTACCTGCTCTCCGACCGCGTCGCCCTGGCCCTGACCCGGGCCCGGACCGCCGATCCCGTGGAGCACGCCCGCTTCCACAACCTGGTGGAGGGTCTGTGCGTGGCCGCCGGACTGCCGAAGCCGGATCTGTACGTGGTGGATGACCACGCCCTCAACGCCTTCTCGGTGGGCCGCAACCCGGACCACGCCTCGGTCGTAGTCACGACGGGGTTGCTGGACAGGCTGAGCCGGGTGGAGCTCGAAGGGGTGGTGGCCCACGAGCTGGCCCACATCCGCAACCACGACACCCTGGTGACCACCACCGCCGTCGGCTTCCCGGTGCTGCGCCTCGTCCTCCCCGAAGGCCGCGAGTGCGAGGCCGACGCCACCGGGGTCCGCATCACCCGCTACCCACCCGGGCTCATCGCCGCGCTGGAGAAGCTGCGGGGAGAGAGCCGGGGCATGCCCGGCCGGCCCTGGACCACGGCCCATCTGTGGTTCAACGCCCCCCACCCGCCCCTCGAGAAGCGCCTCCGCGAGCTCCGCAACCTCTAGGAGTTCCCGCCGGCGCCGCTGATCGGCCGGATTAGGGCGTTTTGTCCTGGTGTTCGAGTGACGGAAATGCTCTATCGATGCGGAAGTCTGTGGTGTAGTGGTCCAGATCGACCGGCGGGGTCAAGCGGGCGCCGGACGTTGCCGAGTTACGTCACGTCTCGACGTCCGATGTCGAAGGGAGACCCGTCCGTGCAACTCCGCCGTCTGTCCCTGGCCCTCGTGGGCCTTGCCGCCCTCGTTGCTTCCGCCTGTTCAGGAAGCGGTGGTGACGGCGCCAGTGCGGATGCTCCCCCCGGTACGCCGGACACCTCGGTCGCCGACGGCACGATCACGGAGCCCGTCGTCGCCCCCCTGACC
>JBOGFO010000518.1:0-5617 GCA_050743445.1 Acidimicrobiia bacterium | reverse complement strand
TCGTCGAGGTGTGGGTCGACAACGCCGTGATGCTCGAGTTCCTCACCCCCGAGATGGCCGCCGACTACCTGGCTGCCGTCCGCCCCGGCTGACCCGGCGCGACTGCGGGCAAGGCCGGAGCGATTAGAGCCCTCTGAGGGCCATAAACGCTCCGGCCTCGTAAATAGAGCGCGGGCACTGGCAGGGATTTCCAGTAAATCGTCGGCTGGAACAGGCAATGTCTTCCAGCCCATGGTCCTTTCGTAAGTAGGCGCTAATGTTCGCCCCTCTGGTCGACCGCAAACATTGGAAGGGGCCTCCAATGCGGGGAATGTTCCTGGTGGGGCGCGGCTTGCTCGGCGTGCTCGCGGTGCTGTTGCTGGGGCCGGTGGGTGGGGCCCACGGCGACCACGGTGACGAGCCGCCCAACCATCAGCAGACCACCTGCACCGAGGTACTCGCCGGCGACCAGGGCTGGGAACTCAAGCAGGAGACCGATCCCGAGCCAGACAGCGAGGTCCGCGCCGGCGACAACATCGATGTCCGGATGACCTGGGACGCGACCGACTTCGCCGACGGCCCGCTCTACAACGTCCTCGACTGCGTCACGGTGGACTCTGCGCTCGATACCGCCCTCAGCCTGATCGACCGGGACGCCCCCAACGACGGGGAGTTCACCTATCGGATCACCGTTCCCGGCGGCCTTTCGGCCGGAACCGAGCTCTGCAGCCGGGGCGCCATCGCCGGTGACGGCAACGGCTATTTCGAGCTGAACCCCAGCAACGATGCCTGCTTCACGGTGGCCGAAGGCGGTACTCCGCCCGAGCCGCCGGGTCCGCCGGATGAGTGTGCGCCGGGCGACGACGACGAGTCTCCCCCGCCGCCGGATGACTGTGCTCCGCCGGAGGAGTGTGCCCCAGGCGACGACTCTCCCCCGCCCCCGGGTGAGGCCTGTGATCCGCCGGATGAGTGTGCCCCAGGCGGCGACGACGAGTCTCCGCCCCCGTCAGACGACTGCACCCCGCCGGATGAATGTGCCCCGGGCGAGGACGGTTCTCCCCCGCCGCCGTCTGATGACTGTGCTCCTCCGTCGGAGGAATGCGCGCCGGGCGACGACGACTGCACCCCGCCAACCCCGCCCGAGGTCTGCGCCCCGGGGGACGATGGAGCCACACCACCTGAGGGGTGCACTCCCCCGCCGGAGACCCCGCGCACCCCTCCGGAGGAAACCCCGCGCCCGCCGTCGAACGAGCCGCCGACGTCCACTGTGGACCCACCGTCCTCCGACGTGCAGGGCACCACCGGGGAGCAACCGGGGACCCCTGAGGTGCTCGGACCGGAGGTCGGATCCGTCGCGGGGGATGACCTGCCCAGGACCGGAAGGCCGGAGCGGGCGATCCTTGTCTCGGCCGGCGTCCTGCTCGCCCTGGGCGGAGCCGCCCTCATCGGAGCCGTCAAGCGCCCGAAAATCTCTCGATCTGCCTTCACACGGCAGATCACTCCGGGATGAGTGGCAGCCGCCGGCTTCGGACCCGGCCCTCCTCGATCACAACCAGGGCACCGGCCTCGAGGTCTTCGGTCACCTGGGGCAGGTTGGCCAGGATCAGGGCCGCCTGGGACCAGGCCCGGCGCTGCCCGGCGATCCGGAACAAGATCACGCTCGGCGCGCGCTTGCCGGAGCCGGCGAGGATGGGCCCGAAGTCCGTATCGGCGGATACGACAACCCGCCTCTCTGCCTCGGCCCGGTCCATGACGACCCGGTCATCCGACCGCTCCACCCAATGCCCCCAACATGGACGGCGTCGTGCCCGTTCTCGACGAGCACTTCGGCGACGCGTCCGGACAGGTTCTCGTCAACGAGGAACTTCAACTGCCACGCCGCAGCGGCAATTCGCGCTCAAGGAGGGCCGCCGCCGCGTACCGGAGTGCCTCGGCGATGTCCTCGGCCTCAAGGTCCGGAAAGTCCGCCAGGATCTCCTCGACCGTCATCCCATCGGCCACCATCCCGACGACCGTGGCCACGGGCATCCGCAGATCGCGGATACACGGGACACCGGCCATCTTGTCCGGGCTGACGCTGATGCGGGTGAACGTCACAGTCACCTCCACTTGCCCGGGTACTCAGCGGACCCGTCCGACTGTCCGGCGACCTATCACGCGGAGCCGATTTCGCCGAGCCGTACCCGACCCCTGCCGTCCATGCTCTGTCCCTGATTATGGGCGTTTCGCCCTGTCGCCCCCCAGCGCATGCACCCGGCATTTCCGAAGGGTGTCTTCTCGCCTTCTGGCATCTGGGGGCGTGCTATCCTTACTTTTAGAAGAATGTAAGGAGGGGCGGTGGACGTCGCTGCACGGCTGACATCGAAGGGACAGGTCACTATCCCGAAGGCGGTCAGGGAGGCGTTGGGTCTGCAGGACGGTGATGAGGTGGTCTTCCGGGTGGAGGGCATGCGGGCCGTGCTGGCTCGGACATCCGACCTGCTCGAGCTGGCTGGTTCGGTGCGGGTGCCGGCGGCGAAACGCGGTGCGTCTTGGGATGAGGTCCGGCGTCAGACGAGGACGGCCCGAGCCGGCGCTCGACGTTGACCGCGTTCCTGGACCCGAATGTCCTCGTCCGCCATTTCACCGGCGATCCGCCGGAGGTTGCCGAGCGCGCCACTCGGTTTCTGGCCGAGGCCGATGAGCTCCTGGTCCCGGACCTGATCGTGGCTGAGGTCGTTTACGTGCTCGAATCGTTCTACGAAGTCGAGCGGGTACAGGTCGCCGAACTGGCCCGTGCGATCGTCGCCTTCCCGTCCATCACCGTCATCGACGCCGCGCTGCTGCTTCGGGCCATCGAGGTGTACGAGGTCGACCGCCTCGACTTCGCCGAGGCCTACCTCGTCGCCAGCGCGGAGCGATCAGGGATCAACACCGTCGTCTCGTTCGACCGGTCCATCGACCGAGTCACGACCGTCCGACGCCTAGAACCGGGAGCCACCTGAGTTCGAGACCACCACACCAACGTGCCGTTCGAGTTGGGCGTCAGAGTGTCGACGCCACCAGGCCCGCCTTTCGGCCATGATGAGCGGCATGTCGGACAACGGTTCGGTGCGCATCCACCGCGAGCCTTCAAGGTGGCAAGACCGCGCTCGCGCCTACGAGGTCATCATTGACGGAGAGGCGGTCGGCGAAATAGTCAACGGAGCGACCGGGGAGTTTGTAGTCAGCGAGGGGACTCACGACCTCCGACTGAAGATCGACTGGACCGGAAGCTCGACGGAGGACTTCACGATCTTGCCAGGACAGGTGATTGAGTTTCGATGCCGAGCCAGAGTCCAGCCGCGCCGAGCGGCTTGGGAGGCCCTTCGCTCAATCCGACGACATGGCGGGTGGATTCGGCTCGAGCGAGTCCCACCCGCGTAGCACCAACGTGCCGGTACCGCACGGGTCCACCTGGCCCGACCCCCGGGCGGCGTGTAGCGCATAAGAACGGTTCCAGTGCCGCTTCGGCCGGTGCCGTCGAGACAGCGGGCGGCGTGACCTTCCGGTTGCGCCGCGTTCAGAGCTGGACGCCGTACTGTGGGCGTCAGGGACTGCAGGTCTGGCAGGCCGGGGGGAGCGCCTGGAGATCTTGTCGAGAGCTTTCCTGGCCGTCCAGGAGGCGTACCAGTTGACCCTGGGGAAGGCTTCGTGGAGCAGTGCCGGCCGCCACCGCGCTCGCCGACGGGCACCGCGGCCCACTCCCGGAAGGTCCGCCCGGCGCGGCCGAATTGGTTCGGCCCGTCCGGCGGCCGCCACTCTGATCCGAAGACCGGTATCACATGACGACGGCCGTCTGAGGGGGCCGGCCCTCTCCGTGCTCAACCCTCCCAGAAGGGAGAAATCCGACAGTGAAAGCGCGTCATTCCGGCAAGAGGAGCCGAGATCGAGGCCCCCCGGGAATCCCGGTCGCTTCCTTCCGGTTTCCTCCCTGTCCCGGCAAGGAGGAGCAACGATGGACGAGCGAGCGGACGTGATCGTCCTGGGGATGGGCCCCGGAGGTGAGGAGGTGGCCGGGCGCTTGGCCGAAGCCGGCGTCGACGTGGCCGGAGTCGAGGCCAGCCTCGTGGGCGGCGAGTGCCCCTACTGGGGGTGCGTGCCATCCAAGATGATGCTGCGGGCCGCCCTCCTGCTGGCCGAAGCTCGACGGATCCCCGGGATGGCCGGCGCCGCCCAGGTCATACCGGATTGGGGCCCGGTGGCTGCCCGCATCCGCGACGAAGCCACCGACGACTGGGACGACCGCGTGGCCGTGGAACGCTTCGAAGCCAAGGGCGGCCGTTTCGTCCGGGGCCGGGGCCACCTCGAAGGGCCGGGGCGGGTCTCGGTCGAGGGGCGGGTCATCGAGGCGGCGGCGGTGGTGATCGCCACCGGCACCGCCCCGGCCGTGCCACCCATCCCCGGCCTGGCCGACCTGCCGTTCTGGACGAACCGGGAGGCGATCGAAGCCAAGGACCTTCCGGCCTCCCTGGTGGTGCTGGGCGGTGGGGCGATCGGCCTCGAGCTCGGCCAGGCCTTCGCCCGCTTCGGGGTACGGGTCCACGTCGTCGAGGCCGAGGACCGGCTCCTGCCCGGCGAGGAGCCCGAAGCGGGGGCACTGTTGAACGAAGTGCTGGCCGCCGAGGGCATCGAGGTGTCCACCGGCGCCCGGGTGGTCTCCGCCCGACGCCACGGGGCCGACCTCGCCCTCACCCTGGAGGACGGCTCGGTCGTCTCCGGAGAGCGGCTGCTGGTCGCCACCGGGCGCCGCGCCGACCTGGGTGCCCTCGGCGTGGGCAGCGTGGGACTCGACGACAGCGCCCCGTTCATCGCCGTCAACGGTCATCTGGGGGCCGCCCCCGGGGTGTGGGCGGTGGGCGACGTCACCGGCGTCGGCGCCTTCACCCACGTGGCCGTCTACCAGGCTGCCATCGCGGCCACCAACATCCTCGGCCGGGTCGGGCCGGAAGCCGACTACCGGGCCCTGCCCCGGGTCACCTTCACCGATCCCGAGGTGGGATCGGTGGGCCTCTCCGAGGCGGCCGCCCTGGAGGGGGGCCTTGCCGTGCGCACCGGGAGTGCCCGGATCCCGAGCTCGGCCCGGGGCTGGATCCACAAGGCGGGTAACGAGGGCCTGATCAAGCTGGTGGCCGACGCCGAGCGGGGCGTGCTGGTCGGGGCGACGTCGGCCGGCCCGGCGGGGGGCGAGGTGCTGTCCATGCTGACGCTGGCTGTCCACGCCCAGGTGCCCCTCGGCGCCCTCCGCCGCATGATCTACGCCTACCCGACCTTCCACCGGGCGGTGGAGGACGCGCTGCGGGATCTTGCCGATGGCTGACCACGGGGCCATGTCGGCCGCCGTCCAGCGGCTGTCGCCGGCCCGCATCCTCCTCGCCGTAGTGCTGGTGGCCATGGCCGCCGGCCAGGTCAGCAACGTGGGCGGCTTCGCCCGGATTCTCGACACCTACCGGCTGTTCCCGGAAGATGTCCCCACCGTCGGCGCCTGGGCTTTCCTCGCGGCCGAGACGACGGCCGGGGTGGCGGTCCTGCGCCGCGTACGGTGGGGCGCCACCCTGGCCACCGTGGTGGCGGTGGCCTGGACCGTGCTCGCCACGCAGGCTTTCGCCCGGGGCCTGCC
>JBOGFO010000517.1:0-4171 GCA_050743445.1 Acidimicrobiia bacterium | reverse complement strand
CGGCCACGTCGCGGCCGGCGGCCAGGGTGCGGCCCGCCTCGTCCGCCACCCGGAACGTCATGCGCAGGTGGGTGGGGACCCGCTCGGGGTCGAAGTCGTCCGGCGAGACCCGCTCGCCGCTCATGCGGCTGAGGGCACGGGCCAGGACCGGCAGCAGTGCCCCGTCCCCCGGCCCGGCCTCGGCCAGGAAGGCCCGGGCGTGATCGGCGGCGGGGACCAGATTGCGGCGCAGCGATTTGGGCAGGGACCGGATGAGGGCGGTGACCAGCTCCAGGCGCCACCCGGGGATCTGCCAGTCGAAGCCGGCGGCGTCCAGGCGGTCGAGGGCCGGCAGCGGGACGTCCACGGTGACCCCGTCCCACTCCGACACCGGGTCGAACTCGTAGGCCAGGGCCAGGGTGGCCCCGTCCACCGTCCAGGTCTCGGGATAGGCGGCCGGGTCGAAGGGACCGGCGGCGGGATCGAGCAGGAGCTCGAGGGAGAAGTTGAGCCGGTCGGGATCGGTCGCCCGGGTCTCCTTCCACCACCGGTCGAAGTGGCGGGCTGACCGGACCTCGTCGGGGATGCGCCCGTCGTAGAAGGCGACGAGGGACTCCTCGTCCACCAGCAGGTCCCGCCGCCGGGCCCTCGCCTCCAGGGTCTCGACCTCCTCGACCAGGGCCCGGTTGTGGGCCACGAAGCGATGGTGGGTCCGCCAGTCGCCCTCCACCAGGGCGTGGCGGATGAACAGGTCCCGGGCCACGGGCGCATCCACCCGCCCGTAGCCGATGCGCCGGGCGGTGACGATGGGCAGCCCGTAGAGGGCGACCCGCTCGTAGGCCATGGCCTCGCCCCGCTCCGCGTCCCAGTGGGGCTCGCTGTAGCTCCGCCTCACCAGGTGGCCGCCGAGGCGTTCCGCCCACTCGGGTTGGATACGGGCCGCCACCCGGGCCCACAGCCGGTTCGTCTCCACCAGCTCGGCGGCCATCACCCACCGGGGTGACGCCTTGAACAGGGACGAGCCCGGGGCGATGGCGAACCGGGCGCCCCGTGCCCCCTGATAGTCGCGGGTCGTTCCTTCCCGGACCCCGATGTGGGACAAGAGGCCGGCCAGCAGGGCCTGGTGGATCCGGTCCGGGTCACCGGGCTGCGAGTTGACCCGGATCTCGAGGCTGCGGGTCACCTGGCGGAGCTGGCCGTAGATGTCCTGCCACTCCCGGATCCGCAGGTAGTTGAGGAACTCGCGCCGGCACTGCTTGCGGAACTGGTTGGACGACAGGGCGTCCTGCTGTTCGGCCAGGTGGTCCCACAGCCGGAGGAAGGCCAGGAAGTCGGAGTCGCCGCCGGCGAAGCGGGCATGGAGCTCGTCGGCCGCCTGCTGGTGGTCGGCCGGGCGCTCCCGGGGGTCCTGGATGGCCAGGGCGGCGGCGATGACCATGACCTCGTGGACGCAGCCGACGACGTCGGCCTCGAGGACCATCCGCCCGAGCCGCGGGTCGAGCGGCAGCTGGGCCAGCCGGCGACCCAGCTTGGTGAGGCGCTTCCCGGGCGTGCGCTCGGAGGGGTCGAGTGCCCCCAGCTCCTCCAGAAGGGCGACCCCGTCCTTGATGTTGCGGGCGTCGGGCGCCTCCACGAAGGGGAACCGGGCCAGGTCCCCGAGGCCGAGGGCCTCCATCTGGAGGATGACGGAGGCCAGGTTGGTGCGGAGGATCTCGGGTTCGGTGAACTCGGGGCGGGCCGCGTAGTCCTCCTCGGCGTAGAGCCGCAGGCAGATGCCGGGGGCCACGCGCCCGCACCGGCCGGCCCGCTGATCGGCGGAGGCCTGGGACACCGCCTCGATCGGGAGGCGCTGGACCTTGGTGCGCCGGTTGTAGCGGGAGATCCGGGCCGTGCCCGGGTCGACCACGTAGCGGATGCCGGGCACGGTGAGGGACGTCTCGGCCACGTTGGTGGCCAGCACCACCCGCCGCCCCGGGGCCCGGGGTGTCCCCGAAGACAACCGTGGGGGCTGGAACACCCGGTGCTGCTCGGCGGCCGACAGGCGGGCGTAGAGCGGGAGGATCTCGGTGGCAGTGAGTCCGGCAGCGGTGAGGGCGTCGGCCGCGTCGCGGATCTCCCGCTCCCCGGAGAGGAAGACGAGGATGTCGCCCGGACCTTCCCGGGACAGCTCGGCCACCGCGTCGCAGATGGCCTCGGCCTGGTCCGTGTCCTCGTCGAGGGGCCGGTAGCGGACCTCGACCGGGTAGGTGCGGCCCGAGACTTCGACGACGGGGGCGCCGTCGAAGTGGGCCGAGAAGCGCTCGGTGTCGATGGTGGCCGAGGTGACCACCACCTTCAGGTCCGGCCGCCGGGGGAGCAGCTCCTTGAGGTAGCCAAGGAGGAAGTCGATGTTGAGGCTGCGCTCGTGGGCCTCGTCGATGATGAGCGTGTCGTAGCGGCGGAGGTTGCGGTCCCGCTGGATCTCGGCCAGCAGGATGCCGTCGGTCATGACCTTGATCCGGGTGCCGTCGCCCACCCGGTCGGTGAAGCGCACGGCGTAGCCGACGACGCCCCCCACCTCGCCGCCCATCTCGGACGCGATCCGCTCGGCGATGGTGCGGGCGGCCAGCCGGCGGGGCTGGGTGTGCCCGATGCGCTGCCGCTCCTGGCCCCGGCCCAGCTCGAGGCACATCTTGGGGAGCTGGGTGCTCTTTCCCGAGCCGGTCTCCCCGGCCACGATCACGACCTGGTGGTCGGCGATGGTGGCCAGGATCTCGTCCTTGCGCGCCGTGATGGGCAGCTCGGGCGGGTAGCGGAGGTGGTTACTGGCCAAGGTGCCCGGGGAGGCTACCGGGGCCGGGCCGGAGCGCCCGCCGGCGACAGGCGCAACGTGACCCCGGGTGCCATTGACGATCTGGTGGCCCGCTCCTAGGTTCTGGGTAATCCATCGATGACGAAGGAGACGAACATGCCGGTACGCCCGCCTGACGACGACGACCTCGTGGCCCTGGCGGAGCGCTATCGCCTCGGGCTCAGCCCCGCCGACCGGGCCGAGTTCAGCCCGTTCGTCACGGGGCTGCTGGGCAGCTGGGACGTGATCGACCAGCTCTACGCCCGCACCGCCCCCAAGCACCGGGACGACCGGAAGTGGTACCGACCCGACGCGGCCGAGAACCCGCTCGGCGCCTGGTACGTGCGCACCGAGATCACCGAGGGCGGTGCCGGTCCGCTGGCCGGGCGCACCGTGGCGGTCAAGGACAACACGATGGTGGCCGGCGTGCCGATGATGAACGGCTCGGAGACCGTCGAGGGCTTCGTTCCCGTGCGGGACGCCACCGTGGTCGCCCGGCTGCTGGCCGCCGGCGCCACCATCACCGGCAAGGCGGTGTGCGAGGACCTCTGCTTCTCGGGTTCGAGCTTCACCTCCCGCAGCGGCCCGGTGCGCAACCCCTGGGATCCGTCCCGCTCGTCGGGCGGGTCGTCCTCGGGCAGTGCCGCCCTCGTCGCCGCCGGCGAGGTGGACCTGGCCACCGGAGGCGACCAGGGCGGATCGGTGCGCATCCCGAGCGCCTACAGCGGCACGGTCGGGCACAAGCCCACCCACGGATTGGTGCCCTACACCGGCGCCTTCCCCATCGAGTTCACCATCGACCACCTCGGCCCCATCACCCGCACGGTGGAAGACGCCGCCCTGATGCTGACCGTGATGGCCGGCGCCGACGGCTACGACGCCCGCCAGCCGCCGGGGATCGAGGGCCAAGACTACGTGGCCGCCCTGCGGGAATCGGCCGCCGGGCTGCGGATCGGGGTGGTGACCGAGGGGTTCGCCACTCCCGGCTCCGACCCCGGTGTCGACGACGCCGTCCGGGCCGCGGTCGACACCCTGCGAAGCGCCGGGCTCTTGGCCGAGGACGTCTCGGTGCCGTGGCACACCGACGCCATGCACATCTGGAACGTGATCGCCACCGAGGGCGCCACCGCCCAGATGGTCGACGGCAACGCCTACGGCATCAACTGGAAGGGCCTCTACGACCCCGAGCTCATCGCCCACTACGGCCAGCAGTGGCGCCAGCGCTCCGACCGGCTCTCGGAGACGGTCAAGCTCGTCGTCCTCGCCGGCCGCTACGCCCTCGACAACTACCAGGGCCGCCACTACGCCATGGCCCGCAACCTGGCCTACGAGCTGCGGGCCGGCTACGACGCCGCCCTGGAC
>JBOGFO010000516.1:0-16495 GCA_050743445.1 Acidimicrobiia bacterium | reverse complement strand
ATCGTGCGCCAGTCGCTGTTGGTGGCGGGCAAGGACCTGCGGATCGAGGCCCGCTCCCGGGTGGCCCTCAACCAGGTTGTGCCCTTCGGTGCCATCGTGCTCGTCCTCTTCGCCTTCGCCCTCGATCCCGACCGGGGCCTGCTGCCCCGGGTCGCCCCCGGGCTGTTCTGGGTGGCGGTGCTCCTGGCCGGCCTGCTCGCCACCTCCCGCTCCTTCACCGTCGAGAACGACAACGGCGTACGCGACGCCCTGCGCCTCTCCGGCCTCGACGGCGCCGCCCTCTTCTGCGGGAAGGCTCTGGCCGTCGCCGCCCAGCTGCTCGTCCTCGAGCTGATCCTGGGGGCAGGCGTGGTCGTCCTCTACGACATCGAACCTCACCACCCGCTGGTCCTCCTGGTCACCGCCCTGGTGGCCACCGCCGGCCTGGCCGCCGCCGGGACGGTCTACGGGGCGCTGGCCGCCGGCCTGCGGGTACGGGAGACGCTCTTTCCCCTCCTCGTCCTGCCCGTGGTCGCCCCGGTCATGCTCGGCGGCACCCGGGCCTTCGAGGCCGCCCTGGAGGGCACCCCTGGCGAGGCGTGGCCCTGGGTACAGGTCCTCATGGTGTTCGCCGTCATCTACGTGACCATGGGCTGGCTGGCCTTCGGGCCGCTGATGGAGGAGTCGTGAACCGCCGCGGCGCCACGCTGGTGCTCGGGGTGCTGGCCGGCGCCAGCCTGGCTGCCCTCGTCGTCCTCGGCCTGTTCATCTCGCCAGCCGACGCGCTCCAGCGCGACGCCGTCCGCCTGTTCTACCTGCACGTGCCGGCGGCGTGGACGGCCTACCTCGCCTTCGGGGTCACCACCCTCGCCTCCGTCCTCTACCTGTGGCGCCGGACCCGCTCCCCGGTGTGGGACATCGTGGCCGGCGCCTCAGCCGAGCTGGGGGTCCTCTTCACCGGGCTCACCCTGGTGCTCGGCTCGCTGTGGGGCCGGCCGGTGTGGGGCGTGTGGTGGGCGTGGGACGCCAGGATCGTCTCCACCGCAGTGCTGTTCTTCCTCTATCTGGGCTACCTGGCGCTGCGCCAGGTGCAGGCCGATCCCGGGGTGCGGGCCCGGCGGTGCGCAATCGCCGCCCTGGTCGCCTTCGTGGACGTGCCCATCGTGCACTTCTCCGTGGAGTGGTGGCGGACGCTGCACCAGGACGCCACCGTGTTCAACCCCGAGCTGAACCCGACCATCGAGGGGTCGATGGCCAGCGCGCTCCTGGTCGGTGTCCTGGCCTTCACGCTCGTCTACCTGTACCTGCTGGAGCGCCGCTACCGCCTGGCCATGCTGGAGCAGGGCCTGGAGGACCGGGAGCTCGAGGCCGCGCTCGCCGAGCGCCGGGCCGAAGCCGGCGACGATGGCGAGGCCGTCACGGTGGGGACCGAGCGGTGACCGACGCCGGTTACGTGATCGCCGGCTGGGCCGTCACCGGGGCGGCGCTGGGCGGCTACCTGGCCCGGGTGCTGGTCCGGTCCCGGCGGGCCCGCAAGCTGCTCGGGCCCGAGGAGGGCGACGAATGGAGGTGACGTCGCCGCCTCGCCGGTCCCGGCTGCGCTGGTTCGTGGCCGGGGGCATCTGCGTGGCCGCCATCGCCTACCTGCTCTTCGGGCTGTCGGAGAACGTCGTCTACTTCCGCACCGTGTCGGAGGCCAACGCCCAGAAGTCCTCGGACGGAGACGACACCCGGTTCCGGCTCATGGGTGAGGTGGTCGCCGGCTCCCAGGTCCCGAGCGCCGAGGGTGTCGCGTTCCAGGTCACCGACGGGAACGAGGTGGCCAGCGTGTTCCACCGGGGTGACCCGCCCGAACTCTTCGGCGACGGGGTACCGGTGGTGTGCGAAGGTCGCTGGCAGGGTGACGAGTTCGCCTCCGACCGGATCATGATCAGGCACGGCTCCGAGTACAAGCCTCCCAATGTGGAGACCCCCCCGGGGTCGTGAGAGCCGCCCTCGGATTCGCCGGGATCGCCCTCGGGTTCTCGGCCGCCGTCCTCGGCGTGGCCACCCTCGCAGCCGGGCTCCGCCGCCACGACGCCCGCCTGCTGGCCACGGGCCGGCGCTTCGCCCTCATCGTCCTGACCGGGGCGGTGGTGGCCGCCGGCGCCATGGAGTGGGCCCTCATCAGCCACGACTTCTCGATCCGCTACGTGGTCGAGAACCACGCCCGGGCCACGCCCCTGCTCTACACGGTGGCGTCGCTGTGGGGCGCGCTGGAAGGCTCCATCCTCCTGTGGGCGCTCGTGCTCTCCGCCTACCTGGTGATCACGGTGCGGCGGTTCCGGGACCGGACCACTGACCCGCTGGTGGCCTGGGCCACCCTCACCGCCCTGGTGGTGGCCGCCTTCTTCTTCGGCCTCATGCTGGGGCCGGCCAACCCCTTCAAGACCATCGCCGGCGCCATCCCCCTCGACGGGCGGGGGCCGAACCCGCTCCTCCAGAACCATCCCCTGATGGCGATCCACCCGCCCATGCTCTACCTCGGCTACGTCGGCTTCACGATCCCCTTCTCCTTCGCCGTGGCCGCCCTCGTCACCGGCCGGGTCGGGGAGGGCTGGCTGGTCGAGACCCGCCGGGCCACGCTGGTCGCCTGGGGGTTCCTCTCCACCGGCATCGTGCTCGGCGCCTGGTGGAGCTACGAGGTGCTGGGCTGGGGCGGGTACTGGGCCTGGGACCCGGTGGAGAACGCCTCCTTCATCCCCTGGCTGACCGCCACCGCCTACCTCCATTCGGTGGTGGTCCAGGAACGCCGGGGGATGCTCCGGGTCTGGAACCTGTCGCTCATCCTGGCCACCTTCTGCCTCACCATCCTGGGCACGTTCCTCACCCGCTCCGGGGTCATCAACTCCGTGCACTCCTTCACCCAGTCGGCCATCGGGCCGCTCCTGCTGGCGTTCCTCGGCGTGGCGGCGGCGACGGGCGTGGGGCTCATCGCCTGGCGGGGTGACCGGCTCCGCACCCCGGGCCGGATCGACTCCCCCGTCTCCCGGGAAGGCGCCTTCCTGGCCAACAACCTCCTCTTCGCCGGCTTCGCCTTCGTGGTGCTCCTCGGCACCGTGTTCCCGCTGCTGGTGGAGGCCCTGCAGGACCGCCAGATGTCGGTGGGCGAGCCCTACTTCGACCAGATGACCCTGCCCATCGGCCTCGCCCTCCTCTTCCTCATGGCCGTGGCGCCGGCGCTGCCGTGGCGGGCCGCCTCGGGGGAGGTCCTCCGGCACCGCCTGGCCGTACCGGCGTGGACCGGAGCCCTGACCATGGCGGCGGCCGCCGCCCTCGGGGCCCGGGGACTGGCCCAGCTCGTCGCCTTCGGGCTCGGCGCCTTCGCCGTGGCCGGGGTCGTCCGCCAGTACAAGCTCGGGGTCACGGCCCGGCGGCGGGCCTCCGGCGAGGGGTGGCCGGCGGCGCTGCGCTCCACGGTGGCCGGCAACCGCCGGCTCTACGGAGGGCTGGTGGTCCACGTGGGTGTGGTGGTCATCGCCGTGGCCCTGGCGGCCTCGTCGGGCTACTCCAGCAAGCGGGAGTTCCGGATGCGCCCCGGCGAGCGGGTGGCGCTGGCCGGCCACCGCTTCACCTACCTCGGATCCGACGAGACGGAGACCGGCCAGAAGCGCACCCTCACCGCCCGGGTGCGGATCGACCGGGGCCGGAGCCCGCTCGGCGTCTACGAGCCGGCCCTCTCGATCTTCCCCAACATGACCCAGGCCATCGGCACCCCGTCGGTGCGCACCGGGGTGCTGCGCGACGTCTACCTCACCCTGGTCTCCTCCCCCGACGCGGACGGCCAGGTGACGCTGGGGGTGCAGGTGAACCCCCTCGTCCTGTGGCTGTGGATCGGCGGCGGGATCCTCGTGGTGGGCACGGGGGTGGCGATCTGGCCGTCCCGCCGGCACCGCGCCCGGCGGGGAGACGATGCCCCCGTCCCGTCCGATCCGGTGACGGCCGGCGAGGACCAGCCCGCCGATGCCGAGGAGACCGTGGGGAGCCGGCCATGACCGCCCGCCGCCTCCTGCCTGTCCTCGCCCTGGTGGCGGTGGTGGTCGTCGCCCTGGCCATCGGCGCCTCCTCGGGCAGCGGCGACCCGTCTCCCGAGGGCCGGACCCGCCGCCTGGCCGCCGGGCTCCGCTGCCCCGTCTGCCAGGGCCTGTCGGTGGCCGACAGCCCGTCCCCCACCGCCCGGGCCATCTCCGCCGACATCCGCCGGCGGGTCGATGAGGGCCAGTCGGACGGGGAGATCCGCCAGGCCTACGTCGAGCGCTACGGCGAGTGGGTGCTGCTGCAGCCGGCTGCCACCGGGCTCGGCGCCCTGGTCTGGGCCCTGCCCGTGGCCGCCCTGGTCCTGGCCGCCGGGGGCCTGGCCCTCGCCTTCCGCCGCTGGCGGGCGGACGTCCCCGGGCCGCCGTCCGACGACGACCGGGAGCTGGTCGGGCGGGCCCTGGCCGAGCGGAGCGTGTCCGGGCCGGCGTGAGCACGACCCACTTCGACCCCGACGAGCTGGCCGCCCTCGAGTCCGAGCGCGACTTCCTGCTCCGCTCCCTCGACGACCTCGAGGCCGAGCGGGCGGCGGGCAACCTGGAGGACGGCCGCTACCAGGCGCTGCGGGACGACTACACGGCCCGGGCGGCGGCCGTGCTGCGCTCCATCGAGGAGGGCTTCGACGCCCGGCCCGCCCCGCCCCCGGTGTCCTGGCGCCACCGGCTGGTGGCGGTGGGGGCGATCGTCGCCTTCGCCGGCGTCGCCGCCGTGCTCCTGGCCGGAGCCCTGGGCCAGCGCCTCCCGGGGGAGAGCGTCACCGGCAACGCCCAGTCCGACCGGCGGGAGGCCCTGGAGGGGCAGGTGCGCCGCCATCCCGACAACGCCGCCGCCCACCTGGCCCTGGCCCGCCACCTCCTCGACTCGGGGGAAGCGGCGGACGCCGTGGCCGAGTTCGACGCCGCCACCCGGCTCGACCCGGACAACCCCGAGGCCGCCGCCTACGCCGGCTGGGTGGTGTTCCTGGCCGCCCGCTCCCAGTCGGGCGACCCGGGAGCGGCGCGACCGCCCTCGGGTGACGTCAACCAGACCGGCGACGTGGCGGCGGAGCTGACCGCCGCCGCTCTCAAGCGCCTCGACCAGGCGGTGGCCGCCGATCCCGACTATCCCGACGCCCACTTCTTCCGGGGCATGGTCCTGTACCGGGGCATGAACGACGCCGCCGGCGCGGTGCCCGAGTTCGAGCGCTACCTGGCGCTGGCGCCCGAGGGCCCCCAGAGCGACCAGGTCCGCCAGCTGCTCGACGCCGCCCGGAGCCAGGCGGCCAGGTAGCGCTCAGCCTGCCGAGGACCGGCGGCGCTCAGGAGCGTCGTCGCTCAGGACCGGCGGCGGAGGACGCTGCGGACCGGCCAGTGGTCGGAGGGGAGGCGCCGGCCGGGCGCGACGGTGACGATCTCGGCCTCCACGACCTCCCAGTGGGGGCTCACGAGGATGTGGTCGATCCGGCGGCCGCCCGTCCCCCGGAAGCCGTGCGCCGTCCCGCCGGCGTCGGGGGGAAGCACCGGGCCCAGGCCGGCGTCGCGCACCAGGGAGAAGACGCCGTCGTCGTCCTCGGTGGTGTTGAGGTCGCCGAGGAGGATGAGCGGCTCCCCGGGCGGGAGCCAGCCCAGGAGCTGGGCCGTCGCCGCCCGGCGGTTCTCGGGGCGGTGCTCGTCGAGATGGGTGTTGACCACCCGGAACGTGTCGCCGGCGGTGGGGTCGGCGGCGTTCACGAGGGTGGCGATCCGGGGGTAGGACGCGCCGGGCAGGCGCTGGCCGGGACGGTCCGGCTCGGGCCCGAACCACCGGGTCCGGGCGTCTTCGACCCGCAGGCGGGAGGACCGGAGGAGGACGGGACAGGCTTCCCCCTGGCGGCCGGGGCTGCGGCCCTCACCGTGGGCCTCGTAGCCGTCCAACCCGCGCCGCAGATAGGTGAGCTGCCAGGGGAACACCTCCTGGAGGCCGACGACGTCGGCGTCGAGGCCGCGGATCGAGGAGAGCGTCGACTTCCTCCGCAGCGGCCAGGCGTTGCGCCCGTCGAGGGCCAGGCCGTTGCGGATGTTGAAGGTGGCGACCACCAGGGAGCCGGCCTCGGGCACCGGGTGATCGTACGGGGCCGAGGCCGATGCTCAGGGCGGCGGGCGATACAGTCGGCGCCATGACGAGGTCGATGCGAGCGCGTTGAGGCGGGCCGGGGCCCGACGTGCTCGGGCCTGGTCACCTCTAGAGAGGGCACCGGAGTCTTCGCGCCGCGTGCCCCCGGGAGGCATGTGGTGTCAGAAGCGGTGTGGGACGCCGGGGATCTCGGCTGCGGGGAGCTGGTGGTGGCCCTGCGCGGCCGCCTGCTCGCCCTGCCTCCCGGTGGCCTGCTGCGGCTGATCGCCCGAGATCTCGGCGCGCCCGAGGACCTGCCGTCATGGTGCCGGCTCACCGGGCACGAGCTGGTCGAGGCCGAGCACCCCGAATACCTGATCCGCCGACGACAGGAGGACTGATCCCATGGCCGGTACCGGCAAGTTCTGTGTGTCCCTGACCGAGTCCAAGACCGATCCCGACAAGGCCACGGTGGCCTTCGTGGTGGCCAACGCCGCCGTGGGGTCCGACCAGGACACCCTGGTGTTCCTCTCCACCGACGCCGTCCGCCTGGCCGAGGCGGGCCACGCCGACGACATCCACGAAGAGGGCTTCCTGCCCCTCAAGGAGCTGATGGACAACTTCGCCGGGGCCGGCGGGAACATCTTCGTGTGCGCCCCCTGCTTCAAGAAGCGGGGCCTCGACGAGAACAGCCTGATCAAGGGGGCCAAGATCGTCGGCGGCGCCAAGCTGGTGGAGTTCCTGTCCGACGGCACCCCCTGCGTGTCGTACTGAGACTGTGTCTCCTGATGCGGGGACACCCCGGAGCCCGGGGCCCCACCCTTATCCGCCCGCGGTCAGCTTCGACGGCGGCGATCTGGACTGCGGCAGCGGTCTGCTGTTGCTCATCCGCAAGCACATCGACCCGTTGGATTCGGGCCAGCTCCTCGAGATCGTCTCCACCGAGTCGTCGGTGGAGGAGGACCTCCCGGCCTGGTGCCGCCTCACCGGCAACCAGCTGGTCAACTTCGTGAAGGACGGCCGCCGGCTCAGCTTCCTGGTCAGCAAGGGAGGGTTCGCGGCGCCGGTCACCATGCCGCTCCCCGAGCCCGTGCTCGGCAAGAAGCACAAGCCGGCCAAGGGCGAGCGCCGGCAGGCACCCGTCACCCAGCCGGTCGTCGCCCCGACCATCCCCGACTCCCTGCCGGCGCCGGCGGCGGCTCCCACCATCGAGCCCCTGTCGATCATGGGGGTGGGGAGCTGGCCCCGCCCCCGGTGGCTCCGGCGCGCCCTGCACGACCACCTGGAAGGGCGCATGGACGACGCCGAGTTCGCCGAGTGCGCCGACGACGCCGTCCGCCTGGCCGTCGACGCCCAGCTGCGGGCCGGCGTCGACGTGGTCACCGACGGGGAGCAGCGCCGCGACAACTACTCCAGCTTCGTGGGCGGGCTGCTGGAGAACTGCCAGCTCATCCCCATCACCGACCTCCTGCCCTACGTCGACGACCCCCTGGAGTTCGAGAAGGAGCTGGCCGCCCTGGATGTGCCCGCCGGGGACATCCGCCACCCGGCGGTGTTCGGGCCCCTGGGGCGGGGGCGGTCCCTCACCGTGCATGAGGCCGAGTTCGTGGCCGGCCTCACCGACCGCCCGGTGAAGGTGGCGCTTCCCGGGCCCTACCTCCTCACCCGCACGATGTGGATGGAGTGCATCTCCGACCGGGCCTACGACACCCGGGAGGAGCTGGCCGTCGACATCGTCCGGGTCCTGCGGGAGGAGCTGCACCACCTGCTGGCGGCCGGCGTGGCTCTGGTACAGGTCGACGAGCCGGTGCTGACCGAGGTGGCCTGGGGAACCCCGGGAGAGGGCGGCCGGACGTTCATGTGCGGGGCACTGGGGGAGCGCCGGGGCACCGACGAGGAGCTCGGCTTCGCCACCGAGCTGCTGGGCGAGCTCTTCGCCGGCCTGCCGACGGAGCGCCTCGCCCTCCACGTGTGCCGCGGGAACTGGACGCCCGACGAGCGCGTGGCCCTGGCCGGCGACTACCGGCCCCTGCTCCGGCTGCTGTCCACCGTGCCCGTGGGCACGCTGACCCTCGAGCTGTGCACGCCCCGGGCCGGGGAGATCGAGGTCCTGGCCGGCCTGCCCGACGACCGCCGGGTGGGAGTCGGGGTCCTCAACCAGAAGGAGCAGCGGGTGGAGTCGCCCGAGGAGATCCTGGCCCGGGCCGAGCACGCGGTCGCCCTGTTCGGCGCCGAGCGGGTCCTGCTCAACCCCGACTGCGGCTTCGCCACCTTCGCCGACAACCCGATCGTCGGCCCCGACCTGGCCGAAGCCCAGCTGGGGGCGCTCCGCCGGGCCCGCGACCTTCTGCGCGACCGCCACCCGAACCTCGGTTAGCGTCTCGCGGTCTGCCGACCGACCCATCCAAGGAGGACGAGATGGCCGAGCTCCCCGCCATGAACATCGACCCGGAGGCCATCTACCGGACGACGATCACCACCAACAAGGGCGGCGTGATCGTGATGGATCTCGACCCCGCCCTCGCTCCCGCCACGGTGAACAACTTCGTCTCCCTGGCCCGCGACGGCTACTACACCGGCCTCACGTTCCACCGGGTGGTGCCCGAGTTCGTCGTCCAGGGCGGCTGCCCCGAGGGCTCGGGCCGGGGCGGGCCGGGCTACCGGTTCGCCGACGAGCCGGTGAAGGGCGAGTACACCATCGGAGCGGTGGCCATGGCCAACGCCGGCCCGGACACCAACGGCAGCCAGTTCTTCATCTGCATCGACGACTGCCGCCAGAAGCTCGCCCCCAGCTACAACCTCTTCGGCTACGTCGTCGAGGGCATGGACGCCGCCCTCGCCGTCCAGCGGGGCGACATCATGCAGTCCGTGGCCATCGAGGAGCGCCCCCGGGCCTGACGTGGCGACCTGGCATCCCCACCGGAACGGCCTGGACCTCACCCGGTCCTACGTGCACATCGGGCCGGCCGGCGAGGCGACCGTCATCGAGGACACGGCCAAGCTGTGGGCCGAGCTGATGGCCGGCGAGGCCCACTCGGATGAGGCCGCCCGGGTCGCCGGCGGCGGGTGGCTGATGGCCACCTTCCACATGACCGAGGACCCCTCGAACTGGGAGATGCATCCCGACGGCGAGGAGATCCTCTACCTGGTCTCGGGCGCCATCGACGTCGTCCTCGAGGGCGGGGACGGCGACCGGGTGGTCCAGCTGCGCCCCGGGACGGCGTGCGTCGTTCCCCGGGGCGTCTGGCACCGCCAGGTCATCGCCGGCCCCAGCGACCTCCTCGCCCTCACCTACGGCCGGGGCACCGAGCACCGCCCCGTCTGACCACTAGGACTAGGCAGCCAGTGCGGCGAGGGTCCGGCCGATGACGGCGGCCACGTACTCGGGCTCGTGGACGACCTGGGCCCAGGTGAACCGCAGCACCCGCCACCCGTAGGGGACGAGCCCGTTCTGGCGGACGAAGTCCTTGCCCATGGCCCGCGGTGATCCGTGCGTCGCCCAGCCGTCGACCTCGACGGCGAGGAGCAGCTCGGCGTAGGCGAAGTCGACCCGGGCCAGGAACCGGCCCTCGGGGGCATGGATCGGGTACTGGAACGCGGCCGGCGGCAGCCCCGCCTTCCGGAGCAGGCGGGCCATTCGCGGCTCGAGCATCCCGTCCGCCGCCTGCTTCCCCAGCGCCCGTTCGTCGAGGACCACCCGCAGCACGGCTGTGCCATGACGCCCGGGGCGGGAGAGGTCCGACAGCATCCGCTCCACCCCGGCGATCGTGAGCAGCCGTCTGGACAGGGCCCGGTCGAGGACATCTTCCAACTTAGCCGGCGTGAGGACTGCCCCGAGGTCGACGATCGTCCGGGCCGGCTTGGTCACGGGGAACCGCTTCCAGGAGCTGATGTGATGGTCGGCGAGATCCCGCGACCTATGGGTGACGACCCGCGCTATACGGGGGGACCGGTTCCTCGGAACGGTGATCTCCACGGTGTCGTCCTCGAGGAGGCTCCAGAGCCTTGCCCCGGCACGGTGCGAGACGACCGCCTCGGGACCGGCGGCGAGGAGGGCGGCCATCACGGACAGGTCCCAGGAGAGAGGGGCGCCGGCGAAGGCGTAGACACCGGGGTGCGGCGCCAGCAACCGGCCCTCCTCGACCCAGCGGTGGAGGGTGGCACGGGACATCCCCGATGCGAGCGCCTGCCGGCCGGTGAAGGCTCCATACTGGCGGCCGGCGATACCGGCCAGATCCTGATGCATCGTTCGCCACCTTTCGGGCGCAGAAAGTCTCATCGGTGGGACTTTCTGCGCCCAGAGCTTGGGACGGCGCGAGTGTGGCGACGGGGGGCGGCGGGGTTCCACTGAATTTCGGGTCTTCCGGTACCTTCAATGGGTATGGAAACGGGGAGGCACGATGGCTGAGACGGTCGGACCCAACACTCCATATGAGCTCGTGGAGGCCGCCTACGCCCGTTTCCCCGAGGCGTGCGCCATCGCCCGGGAGCGCCTGGGCCGTCCGCTGACCCTGGCCGAGAAGATCCTCTTCGCCCACGCCGACAACCCGGCCGAGATCGGCCTCAAGCGCGGGGCCGACTACGGCGACTTCCGGCCCGACCGGGTGGCCATGCAGGACGCCACCGCTCAGATGGCCCTCCTCCAGTTCACGCTGGCCAACCTCCCCACCGTGGCCGTGCCCAGCACCGTCCACTGCGACCACCTCATCCAGGCCCGGGTGGGGGCGGCCCAGGACCTCGACGAGGCCATCCACACCAACGAAGAGGTCTACGAGTTCCTCCGCAGCGTGTCCCGCAAGTACGGCATCGGGTTCTGGCGGCCCGGGTCGGGGATCATCCACCAGGTCATCCTGGAGAACTACGCCTTCCCCGGCGGGATGATGATCGGCACCGACAGCCACACCCCCAACGCCGGCGGGCTGGGCATGGTGGCCATCGGGGTGGGCGGCGCCGACGCCGTCGACGTCATGGCCGGCTGGCCGTTCAACATGCGGCTCCCCCGGCTCATCGGCGTCCGCGTCACCGGCTCGCTCTCCGGGTGGACCGCCTCCAAGGACGTCATCCTCAAGGTGGCCGGCGTCCTGACGGTCAAGGGCGGCACCGGCGCCATCGTGGAGTACTTCGGGCCGGGTGCCGAGGCGATCTCGGCCACCGGCAAGGCCACCATCACCAATATGGGGGCCGAGATCGGCGCCACCACCTCGCTCTTCCCCTACGACGCGGCGTCGGCCCGCTACCTGAAGGCCACCCGCCGGGAGGACCTGGCCGACCTGGCCGACCGCTACGCCGAGCACCTCCGGCCCGACCCCGAGGTCGACGGCGACCCCGAGCGCTACTTCGACCGGGTGATCGAGATCGACCTCGACACGCTCGAACCCCACGTGGTCGGCCCCCACACCCCGGACCTGGCCCGGCCCGTCTCGGCCATGGCCGACGCCGTCGACAAGGAGGGCTACCCGGCCGAGCCCACCTACGCCCTGGTGGGCAGCTGCACCAACTCCTCCTACGAGGACATCGGGCGGGCCGCCCACGTCGCCCGCCAGGCCTCCGCCGCCGGCCTGCGGGTGCGGACGCCGCTGCTCATCACGCCCGGCTCCGAGCAGGTCCGGGCCACCATCGAGCGCGACGGCCTCCTCGGCGACCTGGAGGCCATCGGCGCCACCGTGCTGGCCAACGCCTGCGGCCCGTGCATCGGGCAGTGGAAGCGCGAGGACCAGGCGGCCGGGGAGCGCAACTCGATCATCACTTCGTACAACCGCAACTTCCCGCGGCGCAACGACGGCAGCGCCGACACCCTGGCCTTCATCGCCTCGCCGGAGACGGTGGTGGCCATGGCCCTGGCCGGCCGGATCGACTTCGACTTCGTCCACGACCTCCTCACCTCCAACGGCTCCCAGGTGCGCCTCGAGCCGCCGGTGGCCGACGAGCTGCCGGCCGAGGGCTTCGACACCGGCGCGTCCGGGTTCAGCGCGCCGGCCGAGGATCCCTCCGGGATCGAGATCGTCGTCCGGCCCGACTCCGACCGGCTCCAGCTCCTCGAGCCCTTCCCGGCCTGGGACGGCAACGACTTCACGGACCTGCGGGTCGTCCTCAAGGCGGTGGGCAAGTGCACCACCGACCACATCTCACCGGCCGGGCCGTGGCTCAAGTACCGGGGCCACCTGGACAACATCTCCGGCAATCTCTTCATCGGCGCCAACAACGCCTTCACCCCGGACGAGTCGGGCCTGGGCATCGACGTCCGGGACGGCAGCAAGCGGCCCCTCCCCGAGCTGTGCCGGGCCTACAAGGAGGCCGGCATCAGCTGGGTGGCCGTCGGCGACGAGAACTACGGCGAGGGCTCGTCCCGGGAGCACGCCGCCATGGAGCCCCGCTTCCTGGGCGGCCGGGCGGTCATCGTCCGCTCCTTCGCCCGTATCCACGAGGCCAACCTGAAGAAGCAGGGCGTGCTCGCCCTCACCTTCGCCGCGCCCTCCGACTACGAGAAGATCCGGGTCGACGACAGCCTCGACATCCTCGGCCTGGCCGATCTCGCTCCCGGCCGCAACGTGACCGTTGTCCTACACCACGCCGACGGCACGACCGACGAGATCGAGACGACCCAGACCATGTCGCCCGAACACATCGAGTGGTTCCGGGCCGGATCCGCCCTCAACCTGTTGGCCGCCCAACAGACGAACGGCACATAGCCACCCAACCCGGGTCACCTCGTTCGCCGACCAGGTTGAGGGTCCACCACTCAGGGCACCACCTTCCGTATCGTCCGCAGGGCAATGACGACCGGCGGACCCTTCGGAGGTGGACACGTGGCCATGCGAACCCGAAAGGGACGGGGACCGACGGACCGCGAGCGGGAGGCCGTGATCGGGCGCCTGTTCGAAGGGGTCCTGCGCTCCGCCCGCAACCACCTCGTCCACGCCCGCACCCCGCTGGCGGCCGAAGTGTGGGCCAGCGGCCTGCTGTCGGTGTGGCAGACCGAGCCCAACTCCCCCGGCGACACCGACCTCGACGACGGCTTCGGCGAGGCGCTGGTCCGCCACGCCCGGGGCGACGGCACGCCCGAAGCGGCGGCGACCCTGTGGGCGCTGGCCGGTGTGGTCCCCGCCCGTCTCGCCACCAAGGCCCGCACCGCGGCCGCCAGCCTGGAGCGGAGCGGGATCCCCGCCCCGGCCTGGGCCGGCGAGGTCGGACAGAGCCGCCCCACCGAGGCCTGGCTCGGTCGCGACGTCTACGGCGACCAGGAGATCGTCATCGTCGGCTTCGCCTACTCCAACGGCGACGAGCACGCCTTGTGCGTCCTGGTGGACCACAACCTGTCCGGCGCGGCCAAGGACACCTACCTCACCGACGGGCTGGCCAGCACCCTGGTGCGCTGGCGCGACGCCGAAGCGCTCGGCATCACCCTGGAGCCGATCGGGCTGCCGGCGGCCGCCGCCCGCCTGGAGGACGCCCTCCTGGCGACCGAGATCAACGGCGACGGAGCGTCGGCCAGCCGGCTACTGGACCTCAAGGCCCTGATCGCCGCCCGCCTCGACGCCCTCCCCCACCCCGAGCGCCTCGGCACCGGGGAGCTCGACCTCGACGCCCGGGACCGCCTGGTGGCCGAGTTCCTCTCCGCTCCCGAGGCGGCCGACCTCCTGGCCGAACCGGCAGTGGTCGGGATCTGCCACAGCCTCGTGTCCTTCCGGGCCGACCACGGCGACGGCGAGCCGCTGCGCTGGAGCCCCACCCTGGCCGGCGTGTGCCTCCTGCAGTACTTCCCGGCCCGGGTCGACCTCGACGCGGCCGACCTCGCGCTCGTACCCGACGTGCTGTGCGCCTGGGCCCGCTTCGCCGGGCACCGTCGGGAGCTACGCGACGAGGCCACGGAGCGCGTGGTGGCGGCCATCGATGCCTGCCGCGACGACTTCGCCGCGGCCATGACCGGCACACTCGACCTCGGCGTCAAGCTCGGCGTCTGCTAGGAGCGGCCGGACGGCGGTGGCGGTTCGTGGGGCGCCACCGGCGCCAGCCGTCTCGTGGACTTCGTTGTCCGGAGGCCATCTTCCCGGAGTGAAATTGCAGACGGGCGACGCCGGCGCCACCGAAAAATGAACTCTGGCTGATCAACCGCCCCGCAGGGCCCGCAGCCGGGCGACCACCGCCGGAAAGGCGGCCAGGAAGGCGTCGACGTCCTCGCCGGTGGACGGCCAACCGACGCTGACCCGCAGCGAGTGGTCGGCGTCGACGCCCATGGCGGCCAGGACCGGCGACGGCTCGAAGGTCTCCGACGAGCAGGACGACCCCGAATGCACGGCCACGCCGTGCTGGTCGAGGGCGAGGAGGATCGGCTCCGCCTCCACACCGTCGACCCCGAGGCACACCAGGTAGGGGAGGCGATCGTCCCGGTCACCGAAGACACTCACGCCTTCGACCCGGGCCGGCGCCTCGGCCAGCACCCGGTCGGTCAGGTCCCGGGCGACCTTGGCTTCCGCCTCGAGGGCGCCGGCGGCCAGCTCGGCGCAGGCGGCGCCGAACCCCACGGCGGCGGCCACATTCTCGAGCCCGGCCCGCCGGGCCCGCTCCTGGGCGCCGCCCAGCAGCAGCGGGGGAAGGCGCACGCCCCGCCGGATCAGGAGCGCACCCACGCCCCGGGGCCCGCCCAGCTTGTGGGCGGAGACGGAGACAAGATCGGCGCCGAGGGAGGCGAAGTCGACGGGAACGTGGCCGGCGGCGGCACAGGCGTCCACATGGAGGCGCACCCCGTGGGCCCGGCACACCTCGGCCACGGCGGCGACGGGCTGGAGGGTGCCCACCTCGTGGTTGGCGGCCTGGACGCAGACGAGCGCCGTCTCCGGGCGCAGACCGGCGGCCACCGCCCCAGGGTCGACGCGACCCTGGCCGTCGACCCCGATCAGGGTGACGGTCCCCGCCCGCTGGGCCGACTCCAGGACGGCGGAGTGCTCCACGGCGCTCGCCACCACGTGGGCCGGGCCGGCGGCGGTGGCCCCGAAGACCGCCGTGTTCACGGCCTCGGTTCCTCCCGAGGTGAACAGCACCTCCCGGGGCCGGGCGCCGAGGAAGGCGGCCACCTGCTCGCGGGCCTCCTCCAGGGCGAAGCGGGCGGCCCGCCCCTCGGCGTGGACCCGACCCGGGTCGCCGGGAACGCCAAGCCACGGGGCCATGGCCTCGGCGGCCGCCGGGCGCAACGGCGTGGACGACGCGTGATCCAGATAGGCCCGGGTCACCGCAGCCGATGAGCCGCTACACGCAGGCGACGCAGTGGGCGTCGCCCGCCGGGCGACTAGAGGAGAACTGGGGGTTGGTCTCGCCGTAGAGGCCGGCCAGCATCCCCCGGATCATTCCCCGGTCGACGGCGCAGACCACGTGCGGGAACTGTTGAGCCGCCTCCCCGAAGGGGCACTGCTCGGACACGATCTGGAGCGACTCGCCCTTCGACTCGGCGTGGGCGGCGAAGCCATGGGCGGTGAGGGCATCGGCCACCGAGACCACCGCCGTGCGCAGGAACCGGTGGCCTTCGGTGGGCTCCATGCGCGCCGCCAGGGCCCGGCCGTAGTCGTAGCCGACGTCCTCGGCCATCTGGCTGGCCTGATCGGCGGGCAGCAGCTGCAGAGAGCGCGCCAGCAGGGTGGCCAGGAGGTCGTCGCGCCGGGGCGGGAAGGTCAGCGGGTGGGCCACCGTGTCCCGGGCGGCGTAGCGCTTGGAGGGGCGCCCGGCCGACTCGCCCCGGGCCAGCTCCACCCCCAGGTACCCCCCGGCGGCCAGCTTGTCGAGGTGGTGGCGGGCCACGTTGGGATGCAGGTCGAAGTGCTCGGCCACCTCGGCGCAGGTGAGGCCTTTACCCGACCGCTGCAGCTCCAGGTAGATCTCCCGGCGGGTGGGGTCGCCAAAGGCGTTGGCCAGAGAGGTAACCGCAGCGGTGAACTCGTCACCGCTGAGCTTCGGGGTCCGGGAGTCGCCGCTCACGTTGTTATTCTACTAGCTCCGTAGTGGAAATCCCCCCAGAGGAGCTGTTTCGCCATGCCTACCGAGGCGGATGTGCTCGCTTCCCTCCGCCCGGTCCTGGATCCGGAGCTTCACCGCTCCGTCATCGACCTGGACCTGATCAAGTCCGTGTCGGTCATCGGGCCGGCGGCGGTCCGGGTGACCGTCGGCCTTCCCGGACAGGATTATCCATCCCGCAACGAGCTGCGCGACCTGGTCACCAAGGCGGTGTACGGAGTCGGCGGCGTCGACTCCGTGTCGGTCGACCTGGTGTCGATGTCCGAGGCGGAGCAGACGGCTCTGTCGGCCCGCCTGCGCCCGGTCGGCGACGGTGGGACGCGGGACAACCCCTTCACCCACTCCGGCACCCGCGTGATCGCCGTCGCCT
>JBOGFO010000515.1:0-12486 GCA_050743445.1 Acidimicrobiia bacterium | reverse complement strand
GTGGTGTTCCGCCGGCCCCCGCGGGGCGGGCCCCGCGACCTGCTCGAGCTGCCCCGGCCGGCGCCGGCCGCGCCCTGGGCCTACCTCAAGGTGGCCGAGGGCTGCGACCGGACGTGCGCCTTCTGCGCCATCCCCTCCTTCCGGGGAAAGCAGCGCTCCCGCTCGCCCGGGTCGATCGAGGCCGAGGCCCGGGCGCTCGTGGCCGGCGGGGTCGGGGAGCTCGTCCTGGTCGCCCAGGACCTGGCCTGGTACGGGCGGGACGCCGGTGATCCCGGCTCGCTCGTTCCGCTGCTGCGACAGCTCGACGGGCTCGCGGTCGAGGGCCTGGCCCGCATCCGCCTCCTCTACCTGTATCCGTCTCAGGTACATGACCCGCTGGTGGCCACCATGCTCGAGCTGCCCACGGTGGTGCCGTACTTCGACCTCTCCCTGCAGCACGCCGCCGCCGGCCTCCTCCGGCGCATGCAACGGTGGGGGAGTGGCGAGCGCTTCGCCGCCATCATCGAGAGCATCCGGGCCCAGGAGCCGGCGGCCGCCTTCCGGTCGTCCTTCATCGTCGGGTTTCCCGGAGAGACCGAAGAAGACCATGATGAGCTGGCCGCCTTCCTGGAAGAGGCCGCGCTCGACTGGGCCGGCTTCTTCCCCTTTTCCGCCGAGGAGGGGACGCCGGCAGCCAGAATGGACGGAGAGGTCCCGGCCGAGGTGGTGGCGGAACGACTGTCGGAGCTGGGGGAGATCCAGGATCGGATCACCCGGGCCGGACGTGACGCCCTGGTGGGGGAGCGGGTCGAAGTGATGGTGGACCGGGGGGACGAAGGACGCACGCATCGGGAGGCACCCGAGATCGACGGTGTCGTGCGCCTGCGCGGCGGGAGCCGCTTGCGCCCCGGGGCGGTGGTGGAGGCCGAGGTGACCGAGGCGATCGGTCCTGACCTGGTAGCCGCACCCATCCGGGGTCGTCTGCCGCGGGCGGGCTGATGAGCACCGTGCCGTCGGGGACGCCGGGGACGCCGGCGGTACCGGGGTTCCGGTTCGGGCCCAGCGCTCTGCTCACGCCCGCCAACCTGGTGACGCTGTTCCGCTTCGCCCTCACGCTGCCGCTCCTGACCTTGATCTCGGACGGCGGGGCGTCATGGCGGGCCTGGGTCGGCTGGTGCATCCTCGGCTCGACCGACGGCCTCGACGGCTGGCTGGCCCGCCGGGACGGCACGACCCGCTCCGGCGCCTTCCTCGACCCGCTGGCCGACAAGTTCCTGGCCATCGGCGGTCTCGTCGCCCTCGCCACCCAGGAGGTTTTCCCCTGGCTGGCGGTGGTCCTGATCACCGCCCGGGAGGTGGGCGTGTCCGTCTACCGCACCTGGGCCGGCCGGCGGGGCATCTGCATCCCCGCCCGGCAGCTCGGGAAGTTCAAGACGGTGTTCCAGCTGGTGGCGGTCGGGGTGGCCCTGTGCCCGCTGACCGACTCACCGCCCTGGATGGCGCTCGCCGTGCTGTGGGCGGCAGTGGGGCTCACCCTGGTCTCGGGCCTCGATCTGCTCCGGAACCCCAGCCCGAGTCCCCAGGCCACGCCCCCGACGTGAGGTGTGATGTCCTGGCCGTGGGCACAGAGTTGCTCCTCGGCCAGCTGGTCGACACCAACAGCGCCTGGATCGGCGAGCAGCTGGCGGCGGCCGGGATCGACAGCCACCTCCACGTCGTCGTGGGCGACAACCAGGACCGCGTCGTGGAGACCATGCGCTGGCTGCTGGCGGGCAGCGACGCCCTGCTGGTCTGCGGTGGGCTCGGCCCGACCCCCGACGACCTGACCCGCGAGGCCATCGCCGAGGTGATGGGCGTGACCCTGGTGCGCCAGGAGCACCTGGTCGACCACATCCGGGACATGTTCATGCGCTGGGGGCGGGTCATGTCGCCCAGCAACGCCCGCCAGGCCGACGTCCCCGAGGGCGGCCGCTCCATCGCCAACTCCATGGGCACCGCCCCGGGGTTGGCCTGCCCGGTGGGCGACAAGGTCGTCTATGCCGTGCCCGGGGTGCCCTACGAGATGCAGTCCATGGTGCAGGACGACGTCATCCCCGACCTGCTGGTGCGGTCGGGGGAGCGGGCCACGATCATGTCCCGATCGCTGCGCACCTGGGGGTCGGCGGAGTCGGCCCTCGCCGAGCGCATCGCCGGACGGGTCGACGCCCAGACGAACCCGACGATCGCCTTCCTGGCCCGGGGGATCGAGGGCCTCTACGTCCGCATCACGGCCAAGGCGGAGAGCGAGTCGGAGGCCTGCAAGCTCATCGAGGTGGAGGAGTCGGAGCTGCGCGCCATCCTCGGCGATCTCGTCTTCGGGGTCGACGACGAGTCGATGGAGACGGTCGTCCTCGCCCTGCTCCGGGGACGGGGCTGGACCCTGGCCGTGGCCGAGTCGGTGACGGGCGGGCTGGTGGGGGCGCGCCTGGTGGATGCCCCCGGCGCCAGCGACACCTTCCGGGGCGGCCTGGTGACCTACGCCAGCGACGTCAAGCGTTCGATCCTCGGGGTGAAGGCCGAGAAGGTGGTGAGCGGCGAGTGCGCGATGCAGATGGCGGAAGGGGTGCGCCGGGTCATGGGCGCCGACGTCGGCCTGGCCGTGACCGGAGTCGCCGGTCCCACCGAGCAGGACGGCGAGCCGGTGGGGACGGTGTGGTTCGGGGCGGCGCTCCCCGATGTGGTCACCGAGGCGTTCAAGGTCCGGCTTCCCGGCGACCGGGAGCGGGTCCGCCAGTTCGCCACTATCTCGCTCCTCAACTTCCTGCGCCTCCGGCTGCTCGCCCGGGAGGGCGGCGGGATGCTGTGACGCCGGCCGAGGTGGGGCGGGCGTTCGTGGCCGTCCGCCCACCGGACGCCGTTCTGGACGCCGTGGAGGAACGGCTGGCTCCGGCCCGCACGGTCATGGTCGGGCCCCGGTGGGCGGGGCGGGACCAGTGGCACGTGACGCTCCAGTTCCTGGGGCCGCTCGCCACCGTGGCGCCGGTGGTCGAAGCCTTGACGGGGGCCGTGGCCGGCCTGCCGCCCTTCACGTTCCGCCTGGGCGGATCCGGGGCCTTCCCCAAACCCGGGCGCGCCCGGGTGGTGTGGATCGGGGCGGCGGAGGGAGCCAGCGCGATGGCCGGCCTGGCCGGCAGCGTGACCGGGGCACTGGCGCCGCTCGGCTGCGGGGCCGAGGCCCGTCCGTTCCGTTCCCACCTCACGGTGGCCCGCATGCGGGATCCGGATGACGTGACGCCCGTCCTCGGCGCCCTGGGTTCAGAGCCCGTGGGCGAGGCATGGACCGTCGCCGAGGTCGTGCTCTACCAGAGCCACCTGTCGCCCTCCGGCTCCCGCTACAGCGTCCTCGCCCAGCTCCCGCTCCCGGGTTGAGCCGGGTGGTGCTTGTACCGAACAACTGTTCGTTCTAGGATTGCTTCCAACGGTGGAATTCCATGGGTGTACGTTTGTCTTCGGGGCACACCCCCGAGCCCCCGGGACTGTCACACCCCGTCGGTACGCTGCCCCGGACAAGCTTCCCCCGCAGAAGGTCAACCAAGTCCAGGAGGATGCGCAGTGGAGCGTGACAAGGCCCTCGAGATGGCGCTCGGTCAGATCGAGAAGCAGTTCGGCAAGGGTTCGATCATGCGGCTGGGTGAGAACGCCCACATGGAGATCGAGACGATCTCCACGGGGGCACTGGCCCTCGACCTGGCCCTCGGGGTGGGCGGGCTTCCCCGGGGCCGGATCGTGGAGATCTACGGTCCGGAGTCGTCCGGGAAGTCCACGCTGGCCATGCACGTGGTGGCCGAAGCGCAGCGCAACGGCGGGTCGTGCGCCTACATCGACGCCGAGCACGCCATGGACCCGGTGTACGCCAAAGCCATCGGCGTGAACATCGACGAGCTGCTCATCTCCCAGCCCGACACCGGGGAGCAGGGCCTCGAGATCGCCGACATGCTCATCCGCTCCGGCGCCCTCGACGTGATCGTCATCGACTCGGTGGCCGCCCTCGTGCCCCGGGCCGAGATCGAAGGGGAGATGGGCGACACCCACGTCGGCCTGCAGGCCCGGCTGATGAGCCAGGCCCTGCGCAAGCTGACGGCCAACCTCAACCGGTCCAACACGATCGCCATCTTCATCAACCAGCTCCGGGAGAAAATCGGGGTCATGTTCGGCTGCATGTCCTACGGCACCCGGGTCACCTTGGGCGACGGTACCCAGGAGAAGATCGGAATGATCGTCAACCAGAAGCTGCCCGTCGAGGTCCTGACCTACGACCCCGACCTGGACGCGGTAGTCACCCGCAGGGTGGTGAACTGGTTCGACAACGGCCGCACCGACCGATTCCTCAAGTTCACCGTCGCCAAGCCGGGCGGGAACGGGCGGGCGCAGTTCTCGTGCACCCCCAACCATCAGGTTCGGACTCCGGGCGGATGGCGGGAGGCGCAGGAGCTGACGGTGGGTGACCGAGTTCTCCAGGCTCTGCCCCACTATCTCTCCGGCATGCAGTGGGAGGCATTGCTCGGCGGGTTGATGGGTGATGGCGCCCTGTCCCGCACCCGGAGCGGGCATGGAGCCCGGTATCGCTTTGGCCATGGCGCCCGGCAGGTCGCCTACGGAGACTGGAAGGCCTCGCTGTTCGCCAACGTCGGGGTTTCCCGCAGTACCAACGGCAAGGGGGCCACCTTCTTCGATCTGCGTCCCCTACCGGAGCTGGCCGGCCTGAGGAAAGCGGTCTACGTCGGCGGCAAGAAGGTGTTCAGCGAGGACTATCTCAAGCAGCTGACACCGCTCTCCCTGGCCATCTGGTACATGGACGATGGCACGTTCGCTCTTCGGGCCAAGGGTGTGCAGGAACGGACCCGGGAAGGCAGTGGCCGTTCTGAGATCTGCGTCGAGGCCATGCACCCGGCGACGAGAGACCGGCTGGCGGCCTACCTGGCCGACACCTGGCACCTGACACCGAAGCTGATCTCTCGGGCGGGCAAGGCCGTGTTCGTCTTCTCCAAGGACGAGACGGCCAAGCTGCACGCTCTCATCGCTCCCTTCGTCCATCCATCGATGGACTACAAGCTGCTGCCCCGCTTCCGGGGTCGCTTCTCGGTGGAACCCGTCTTCGTGCCCGTGCGCCAACAGCTGGTTCCGATGCCGATCACGGCCATCGGTTGGATCTCGCCGTCGGGGAGCACCCACCGCTTCGACATCGAGGTCGAGGGCACGCACAACTACTTCGTCGACGGTGTCATGGTCCACAACTCGCCGGAGACCACCCCGGGCGGGCGGGCGCTGAAGTTCTACTCGTCGGTCCGGCTCGACATCCGCCGCATCGAGAGCATCAAGGACGGCCTCGAGGTGGTGGGAAATCGGACCCGGGTGAAGGTCGTGAAGAACAAGTGCGTCGCAGCGGGGACGACGGTCTTCGATCCCACCACGGGGCTGAGCCATCTCATCGAGGAGATCGTGGAGGAGGGCGCCGGCTCGGCGGTTGTCGCCGCCGACAAGCTTGGTCGACTGCACGCCAGGCCCATCGTGAACCGCTTCGACCAGGGTGAGGCCGAGGTCATCGGTCTCCATCTCCGGGATGGGACCGGGCTGTGGGTGACCCCCGACCACAAGGTGCTGACGGACAAGGGGTGGCAGGAGGCAGGTTCGCTCAAGGTCGGTGACACCGTGGCGCGCCCCAGGAGATTTCTCGGCTTCGGCGACGCCCGACCGATCCCGCCCGATCACGCCCGCCTGCTGGGCTACCTGATCGGTGACGGCTATGTCGGTGGCAAGACTCCGATCACGTTCATCAATGCCGTGGAGAGCTTGCAAGAGGACGTGATCCGGATCGGAGCTTTCCTGGGTTGCGCCGCGCACCGGGATGGCATCGAGACCACGCTGTCACATCGGCCGGGCGAGAAGAACGGCGTGCTTGCCCTTGCCCGATGGGCCGGGATCTGGGGCCATCTCGCCCCCACCAAGCGAATCCCGCCGGCCCTGTTCGCGTCGGACGTGGCGGCTGACGTCGCCGCCAACCTGGTGTTCGGGATCTTTGAGAGTGACGGGCACGTGACCCGAGAGCAGACCGGTGGGCTGCGTCTTGGCTTCACCACGACGTCGGAGCAGCTCGCCCGCCAGATCCACTGGCTGCTCCTTCGTTTCGGCATCGGCAGCTCGATTCGCGTGTATGACCCCACGTCGAAACGGCCGAGTGTGATCAAGGGCCGCCGGGTCCAGTGCAAGCTTCCGTGCTGGGAAGTTCGGATCAGCGGAATCGAGAACGTCACCAGGTTCGCCGAGGCGATCCCGATGTGGGGTCCGCGGGGCCAGGCGCTGACTGGTGCCCTCGCAGATCCGGCCGTGCGCCGGCATCGGGGGTCCCAACGTGGATACCTGCCCGCCACACAGACCGCTCCCGTGCTGGCCTACCTGCACAGCCGGGGGGTGGATGCCACCTGGGCTGCGCACCTGACCGGCCGCGACCCGAAGTCGGCGATCGGCGGTCTCCGCCAGGTTCTCGGCGCGAGCCGGTTGCGGCGTGACCATCTGCAGGCGCTGGCCGACGCCCTGGAAGACGAGTTCCTGTGGCAGGTCCTCAGCGAGGACGTCTGGTACGACCGTATCCAGAGGATCAGTCCCCCCGAATGGCGGCGGATCTACGACGTCGAGGTCGACGAGCATCACAGCTTCGTTGCCAATGACGTCGTGGTCCACAACTGCGCTCCCCCTTTCCGCCAGGCGGAGTTCGACATCACGTACGGCAAGGGCATCAGCCGGGAGGGGTCGGTCCTCGACCTCGGGGTCGAGCTGGGCATCCTGAAGAAGTCGGGGGCCTGGTACACCTACGAGGGCGAGCAACTGGGGCAGGGCCGGGAGAAGGCGAAGGAATTCCTGTCCGAGAGCCCCGAGCTCATGGTCGACATCACCGAGAAGATCCTGCGGAAGTCGGGGATCGGTGCGGTCGAGGAGATTGCCGAGGACAGCGAAGCCGCCGAAGTCGCCGAGGCGTAGGCCTGGACGGCCCCGGGAGTGACCTCCACCCGCCCCCGGGGCTGTCCATTCACCGGGGACAGGGCTGTCCGGTCAACATGACAGGGCCGTCCAATCGCAGGGCGCCGGCAGAAGCCGGCGCCCGGTTTGCGTCATAAAACGACGGTTCGCACGTTTTTCTCCCGTGACGCGTGGAAAGAACTGTTAAGCGCCTGTAAATGCTGGCCTTTACAGTTGGTGTTTGCGTGTTACCATGCAGTAACCGCCGTAATATGAGAGTCGTTCACCCCGTCCCACGGTTGACGCAGAGGGGTTGACTGGGGACGGACCGAGAGTAAGGTTTGCTCAAGGGCTGGGCGTAAGGCCCGGTTCACGCTCCCCACAGGAAGGGCTCGGCCCATGGATGTCCTGAAGGTGTCTTCCCGGTCCAACCCCAACTCGGTTGCCGGTGCGCTGGCAGGGGTTGTCCGTCAGATGGGCAGTGTGGAGGTACAGGTCATCGGGGCCGGCGCCCTGAACCAGGCGATCAAGGCCATTGCCATCGCCCGGGGCTATGTGGCGCCGTCGGGTATCGACCTCGTGTGCATCCCGACCTTCGCCGATGTGGAGATCGCGGGCGAGGGCAGGACGGCCATCCGCCTCTCGGTGGAGAACCGCAGCCGGGTTCCCATTCAGGTGCAGTCGCCGGGCGCCACGGTGCCCGTCGACATGTCCAAGCTGTCAGTCTGAGCCCATCCGGCCGAGTCGGCCGGTCGAGGTTCGCGGCGACGCGCCCCCTAGGGGGCGCGTCTGCGCGTCCGGCGCCGGTCGCGCCCGAGCGTGAATCCCTACACTGAGGTCGTGGCGAGGCGCTTCTACATCCGCACCTTCGGATGCCAGATGAACGAGCACGACTCGCAGCGCCTGGCCGGGCTGCTGGGGGCGGAGGGCCTCGAGGAAGCGGCGACGCCGGAGGACGCCGACGTGGTCGTCCTCAACACGTGCTGCGTGCGGGAGAACGCCGACAACAAGCTCTACGGCCACCTCGGCGCGCTCAAGGCCCTGAAGGCGGAGCGGCCGGACCTGCAGATCGCGGTGGGGGGATGCCTGGCCCAGAAGGACCGGGAGCTCATCCAGGCCAAGGCCGGCCATGTCGACGTCGTCTTCGGGACCCACAACCTGGCCCGGGCGCCGGCGCTCCTCGACCGGGCCCGCCTCGGGGGACCGGTCATGGAGATCCTCGAGGAGTCGGAGGCTTTCCCGTCGGCCCTGCCCGCTCGCCGGGACGTGGCCCACTCGGCCTGGGTCACCATCCAGATCGGGTGCGACAACACCTGCGCCTTCTGCATCGTCCCCGCCGTGCGGGGCAAGGAGCAGAGCCGGCGCATGGGGGACATCGTCCGGGAGGTGGAGGAGCTGGCCGCCGACGGGGTGTGCGAGATCACCCTCCTCGGCCAGAACGTGAACTCCTACGGGCGCGACCTGGGGGCCGGTCAGTACCGGCCCCGCTTCGCCGACCTGCTCCGGGCGCTTGACGCCGTCCCCGGCATCCGGCGGGTGCGCTTCACCTCGCCCCATCCGAAGGACCTCCGCCCCGAGACCATCGCCGCCATGGCCGAGTGCGACTCGGTGTGCGAGCACCTTCACCTGCCCCTGCAGGCCGGCAGCGACCGCACCCTGGCCCGCATGCACCGGGGCTACACCGCGGCCCGCTACCTGGAGCGCCTGGCCGCCGCCCGGGCCGCCATCCCCGACCTGGCCGTGACCACCGACCTCATCGTCGGTTTCCCGGGTGAGAGCGACGCCGACTTCGACGCCACCCTCGAGGTGGTGGAGGAAGCCGGCTACGACGCCGCCTACACCTTCGTGTTCTCCCCCCGGCCCGGCACCGAGGCCGCGGCCTGGACGGACGACTTCGTGCCCTCCGAGGTGTCCCGGGCGCGGATGACCCGGCTCACCGAGGTGGTGGAGCGCTCGGCCCTCGTCCGCCACGAGGCCCGCGTCGGCCGGGTCGAGGAGGTTCTGGTCGAGGGGCCGTCCAAGAAGGACGCGGCGCTCACCACCGGGCGCACCCGGCAGAACAAGCTGGTGCATTTCGCCGGCGATGTGCTCCCCGGCCACTTCACCCGGGTCAGGGTGGAGCGGGCCGCCCCCCATTACCTGCGGGGCACGCTGGCCACCCGGACCCCGTTGGTCGTCTCGCCCGCTTGAGCGATGCGTGCGGAGCACGGCTCGGCGGTTGGGGCAGGGGCCCCCGACCGCACTGCGATGAGCCGCCAGGCGAAGAGCCATGAGCACAGTCCACCTGGCGCTGGTCGGACCCACCGCCACGGGGAAGTCGGCCCTGGCCCTGGCGGTCGCCGCCGAGCGGGACGTGGAGATCGTCTCGGTCGACTCGATGCAGGTCTACCGGGGCATGGACATCGGGACGGCCAAACCCACGCCCGCGGAACGGGCCGCCGTCGCCCACCACGTTGTCGACGTGGCCGACCCGGGTGAGGAGTTCTCCGTCACCCGCTTCCAGGAGCTGGCCGCCGAGGCGATCGCCGGCATCGAGGCCCGGGGCCGCCGGGCACTGCTGGTGGGTGGGACCGGCCTGTACTACCAGGCGGTGGCGGACGGCCTCACGCCGCCGGGACGCGACGCCGGCCTCCACGCCACCCTCGACGCCCGGGCCGAGGACAGCCTGGGAGAGATGTACGCCGAACTCGCCCGCCTCGACCCGGTGGCCGCCGGCCGGATCGAACCCCGGAACCGGCGCCGGGTGGTGCGGGCGCTGGAGGTCACCCTGGCCACCGGCCGGCCCTTCTCCTCCTTCGGCCCCGGCCTCTTCACCGCCGCCGCCCCCCTGGCCGTCGACAGCGTGGGGGTGTGGCTGCCCCGGGCCACCACCGGCCGGCGGATCGCCGAGCGGGTGGCCGACATGGCCCGCCAGGGCCTGGTGGACGAGGTCCGCCGGCTCGCCGCCGCCCCCGGCGGGATGTCCCGCACCGCCCGGCAGGCCATCGGCTACAAGGAGGTCTGCGACCACCTCGAGGGCGACGGCAGCCTGGAGGCGGCGCTGTCCCGGGCCGCCGACCGGACCCGGGCCCTGGCCCGGCGCCAGCGGATGTGGTTCCGGCGCGACCACCGGATCCGCTGGCTGGGAACCACGGAAAATCCGCTCGCCGTCCTTCCCGCCCTTCTGGCAACGTGGACGGAGACATGACCGCCCTGCATCTGTCCAAGCTCCACGCCACCGCCAACGACTTCCTGGTGCTGGCCGACCTCGAGGCCGTCCACGGCCCGGCCGGTGAGCCGCGCCTGTCCGCCGCCGTGCGGGCCGCCCTGTGCGACCGCCACCGGGGGATCGGCGCCGACGGGTTCATCCGGCTGCTCCCCGGCACGGGGGGCGCGGACTGCGCCATGGAGCTGACCAACGCCGACGGCGGCCTGGCCGAGATCAGCGGCAACGGGCTGCGTTGCCTGGCCCGGGTGGCGGTGGCCCACGGCCTGGGAGCGGACGGCCGGCTCGTGGTCGACACGGCCGCCGGCGTCCGGGAGATCACCTTCAGCCTCGCCGCCGGCAACGGCCACGTCGACTTCGCCGAGGTCGACATGGGCCGGGTCACGTTCGTTCCGGGGGAGATCCCGCTCGACGCCGCCGACGCCTTCGACCTCGAGGCCGTGGTCGACGGCGTGGTCTACCGCGGTGACGCCGCCGGAGCCGGGAACCCCCACTTCGTGGTGCTGGTCGACGACCCCGACGCCGTCCCCCTCGACCGTCACGGACCCGTGCTCGAAACCGACACCCGCTTCCCCCGGCGCACCAACGTCGAGATGGTCGCCGCCCGGGCCGGCGGCCTCCACATGCGGGTGTGGGAGCGGGGTGTGGGCGAGACCGCCTCCTGCGGCTCGGGGGCCTGCGCCGCCGCCGCCGTCGCCCACCGCCGGGGCCTGGTGCCGGCCCGCTCGGTGGTGGCCGTCCGCGGCGGGGAGCTGAGCGTGGAGGTGGGCGACACCGTGCGACTCGGCGGGCCCGTCGTCCACGTCTTCGACACCGACATCGACCTCGACATCTTCCAGGAGACCAAATGACCCCGTCCGCCGGACGCCAGCGCCGCCGGCTCACCGCCACCGAGACCGACCTCGGGGTTGTCCGTCAGCGCGCCCTGCTGGTGGGGGTGGACGGCAGCTCGCTCGACGAGACCGAAGCGTCGCTCGACGAGCTCGCGCTGCTCACCGACACGGCCGGCGCCGACCCGGTGGAGCGGGCCGCGCAACGCCGTGAGACCCCCGACCCGGCCACCTACATCGGCAAGGGAAAAGCCGCGGAGCTGGCCGAGCTGGCCGAGGTCCTCGACATCGACGTGGTCGTCTTCGACATCGGCCTCTCACCCGCCCAGCAGCGCAACCTGGAGAAGCTCTTCAAGCGCGACGTCGTCGACCGCGAGGCGGTCATCCTCGACATCTTCGCCCAGCATGCCCACAGCCGGGCCGGCATGCTCGGAGTGGAGCTGGCCCAGCTGCGCTACCGCCTGCCCCGCCTCCGGGGCCGGGGCGTGCAGATGAGCCGCCAGGAGGGTGGCATCGGCGCCAAGCGGGGCCCGGGCGAGACCAAGCTCGAGGTCGACCGGCGCCGCATCCTGTCCCGGATCGCCAAGCTGGAACGGGAGCTGGGCGAGGTGGCCAAGAACCGGACCACCCAGCGCAAGGCCCGCCGGAAGGCGGAGCATCCCCAGGTGGCGCTGGTGGGCTACACGAATGCCGGAAAGTCGACGCTCCTCAACCACCTGACCGGGGCGGGCGTGCTGGTCGAGGACCGGCTGTTCTCCACCCTCGACTCCACGGTGCGCCGGCTGACCCTGCCCGGCGGGGAGACGGTCCTCCTCTCCGACACGGTGGGGTTCGTGCGCAAGCTGCCCCATCAGCTGGTGGAGTCGTTCCGGTCCACGCTCGAGGAGGTGCGCGACGCCGACCTGATCCTCCACGTGGTCGACGCCTCGGCGGCCGACCCCGGGCGCCAGATCGCGGCCGTGCGGGCGGTCCTGGCCGAGATCGAGGCCGGGGGGATCCCCGAGCTCATCGCCGTGAACAAGATCGACGCCGCCGATCCAGAGACCGCGGCCGATCTCGTCGAGGATCACGTCGCGGTGGCGATCTCGGCCCTCACCGGAGAGGGGACCGACAAGCTCCTCGAGGTGCTGGGGGCCCGGCTGCGGGCGCTGAACGCCGTGGTCGAGCTGCAGATCCCCTACGACCGGGGCGACGTGCTCGCCGCCCTGCACCGGGAGGGCGAGGTGCTCGTCGAGGTCCACGACGAGGCCGGCAGCCGCCTCCGGGCCCGCCTCTCCCGCCAGAGCCTGGAGCGTTTCGCCGACTTCATGGCCTAGGCTTTTCGGTCCCATGTCTTCGGATTCGTCGGGTACGGCCCGAACCCCCGGAGCGGGCTTCGTCCCGCCGCCCTATCCCTACGCCCGCCTCGACGAGCTGCGCCGCCAGGCGGGCGCGGCCGAGGGCGGGATCGTCGACCTCTCGGTGGGCACGCCGGGGGAC
>JBOGFO010000514.1:0-1802 GCA_050743445.1 Acidimicrobiia bacterium | reverse complement strand
GCTCGCAGCACACCGACGCCCGGAAGGCGTCGGCGCTCATGCCCAGCACCTGGTGGACGTACTGGCGGACCGAGGTGGCGCCCGCCGCCAGCCGGAGCCCGTCGCAGGCCGCTTCGGCGGTGACGTTGGCCGTGGCCCCGGACAGGGCCCGGGTCACCTCGTAGACGTGACCGTCGTGGTCGAACTCGACCACCACCCGGCACTCCCCGTCGGACCCGTCGGCCCGCAGGGAGTCCTTGCCCGTCCGGGCCACGCCGAACAGCGCCCAGGTGATGGCCTCGACCAGCGTCGACTTCCCCGAGCCGTTGGGCCCGAAGATGCCCACCACCCCGTCGGGCAGCTCGAGGTCGAGCTCGGCGAACACCCGGAAGTTGCGCAGCGACAGCCGCGTGATGCGCATCGCTCAGCCCGCCTCGTCGACCGCGGTGCGGATCAGATCGTCGCCCAGGCTCCGCAGCCGGGGCCGGTCGTAGCCGACGAGATCCTGGTGCTCGAGGAAGCGGGCCCAGCGGGCGCCGATGGCGTCGCGGGTGGGCAGGTCGGTCACCCGGGCGGCGTCCTCCAGGAAGCTCGGCTCGAGCCGGAAGGCCAGGGTGTGGGCGAAGGCCTCCTGGAGCCGGGAGTGGTCGAGCAGGCGCCAGGCCTGCGGGTCGGCGGCGTCGATGAAGAGCCGGGCCACCGCCCCGTCGGGAACCTGGCCGGCCCGGGCGGCGATGGCCGCTTCGAGCTCGTCGGGCGACAGGCCGGCGGCGGCCACGGGATCCGGGGTGGCCAGAGGCCGCTGGCCGGTCAGGCGATGGTGGGTGCAGGCGCCGGTGTCGGTGTCGAGGCAGACCACACCCTTGGGGCGGCCGGGATCATCACCGAAGGAGAAGGTGTCGGTCGACCCGGCGTACCAGACGCCCTCCCGGACGCGGGTGTGGACGTGGTAGTGGCCGAGCAGCACCAGGTCGCTCTGGAGGGCGGCGGCGTCGATCTCGATCTCGTTGACGTCACGGGAGCGCGGCTCGACCTGCGGCACCCGGGGATGGGTGAGCAGGAGGTTCACCCGGTCGGCGCTGTGGTTGGCGCAGGCCGTGTCGAGGGCCTCGAGCGTCTCGTCGACGGTGAGCATCTGGGGCACGGCGTGGACCCGCAGCCCGGGCAGGTCGTAGGCGGCGTAGGCCCCCTGGTAGGCGAGGTGGAACTCCGGGAACGTGTCGTGGAGGGGGGCGTAGGGCGACCCCGTCCCCGGCAGGCGCGGCGTGTCGTGGTTGCCGGAGATTCCCACCAGGGGCACGCCGTGGGCCCGTATGCGCCGCAGCGCCCGCTGCGCCACCCGGAAGGCCCGGTACCCCGGTCGGGGCTGGTCGAAGACGTCGCCCAGCCACACGAGCACATCCGGGTTGAGCGACAGGGCCAGGTCGACGGCGGCCTCGAAGGAGGCTTCGAAATCGGCCTCACGCTGGTTGATGCCGTCCGGCGTCGTGCGGGCGTGGTACTGCCGGCCCAGATGGGCGTCGCCCAGCGCTACGACCCGGGCCATGCGAGCTGTCCGCCGGGGAATGACATGCTTGTGACTATAAGCCAGGGGTGCGACACTGAGCCACCAACTCCCCGCTCGACGCCATGGGAAGACCCCGCCCGGGCCCGCAGGTCAAAGCCGCCATCGGAGCGAATCTCCTGACCGCATGCTCGTCACGAACCACGTTCTCGCCGGTGCTGTGATCGGCGCCGCCCTGCGGCGGCGGCCGGCCCTGGCCTTCGGCCTGGGCGTCGCCTCCCACCTGGCCATGGACGCCCTTCCACACTGGGGGCTCCCC
>JBOGFO010000513.1:0-2013 GCA_050743445.1 Acidimicrobiia bacterium | reverse complement strand
CCGGAGACGCTTGTCGAACTCGGCTACGTCGACCCCCCGCAGCCGGTAGCGCTTCGTCCGGGACGTGGCGCCGCCGGTCAGCTCCACGTCGGCCCGGTCCACGCCCAGCGCCTCGGCCAGCAGGGCCTCGGTCGCCTCGTTGGCCCGGCCCTCGACCGGGGGGGCGGCGACGCGCACCTTGAGGGCGTCGCCGTGCCGGCCGACGACCGCCGATCGCCCCGCCCCGGGCTGCACGTGGACGTGCAGGACAACGCCGTCCTCGGTCTCGGAATACAGGTCGGAGAGATCGGCCACGCCGGTACTCTACGCCGATGCCTTTTCCCCCCGTAGAAGCCAACGTGGACTTCGTCGCCCTCGAGGAGCGCGTCCTCGAGCGCTGGCGCGCCGCCCGGCTCTTCGAGAAGAGCCTGAGCCGGCGCGAAGGGGCGCCCGAGTGGGTCTTCTACGAAGGACCGCCGACGGCCAACGGGCGCCCCGGCCTCCACCACGTGTGGGCCCGGTCGTTCAAGGACCTCTTCCCCCGCTTCCACACGATGCGGGGCCGCTACGTGGCCCGCAAGGGCGGTTGGGACTGCCACGGGCTCCCGGTCGAGGTCGAGGTCGAGAAGGAGCTGGGCCTGTCGGGAAAGACCCAGATCCGGGACTACGGGATCGAGGCGTTCAACGCCCGCTGCCGGGACTCCGTCCACCGCTACGTGGAGGAATGGGCGGCGCTCACCGAGCGCATCGGGATGTGGCTCGACACCGACGACGCCTACTGGACCCTCTCCAACGGCTTCATCGAGGGGGTCTGGTGGCTCTTCCGCCAGATGTGGGACAAGGGCCTCATCTACGAGGGGTTCAAGGTCGTCCCCTACTGCGGGCGCTGCGGCACCGCCGTGTCGTCCCACGAGGTGGCCCAGGGCTACGAGGACGTCACCGAAGAGTCCGTCTACGTGCGCTTCCCGGTAGCCGACCCCGGGGATCGGGGTGTCCCCGAAGACGCCGATTTCGACCTGCTGGTGTGGACCACCACGCCCTGGACGCTCATCTCCAACGTGGCCGCGGCCGTGGGGCCGGAGGTCGACTACGTGCGGGTGCGGGTCCCCGGCGGCGGGCGCGACGTGGTCATGGCCCGGGCCCGGGTGGAGGCCGTGCTCGGCGAGGAGGCCGAGGTGGCCGGTCCGGTGGCGGCCGCCGAATTAGTCGGCCTCCACTATCAGCGCCCGTTCGAGTTCCTCCCCGTCGGCGAGGACGACAGCCGGGTCGTGGCCGCGGACTTCGTCACCACCGACGACGGCTCGGGGATCGTCCACCTGGCCCCGGCCTTCGGCGAGATCGACCGGGAGGTGGGCGAGGCGGAGGGCCTGTCGATCCTCAACCCGGTCGACGCCGCCGCCCGCTTCGAGGCCGTCATCACCCCGTACGCCGGCCAGTTCGTGAAAGAGGCCGACCCGGCCATCACCGAGGACCTGCGGGCCGCCGGGCGGCTGCTGCGGACCGAGCGCTACACCCACTCGTATCCCCACTGCTGGCGCTGCGGGACGCCGCTCATCTACTACGCCAAGACGTCGTGGTTCGCCCGCACCCAGGCCCGCAAGGGCGAGCTGGTGGCCCAGAACGAGACGATCAACTGGCATCCGGGCCACATCAAGCACGGCCGCTTCGGCGACTGGCAGGAGAACAACGTCGACTGGGCCCTGTCCCGGGACCGCTACCGGGGCACGCCGCTGCCGGTCTGGCGCTGCACCGCCGCAGCCGGGTCCCACGACACCTGCATCGGCTCGGTGGCCGAGCTCGGCGAACGCGCCGGCCGCGACCTCTCCGAGCTCGACCTCCACCGGCCCTACGTCGACGACGTCACCTTCGCCTGCCCGGTGGACGGCTGCGGAGCCGAGGCCCGGCGGGTCGACCCCGTCCTCGACGCCTGGTTCGACTCCGGGTCGATGCCCTCGGCCCAGTTCCACTATCCGTTCAGTTCAGGGGACACCCCCGGGCCCCCGGGCGGGTCGGGGGACACCCCCGGGCCCCCGG
>JBOGFO010000512.1:0-8078 GCA_050743445.1 Acidimicrobiia bacterium | reverse complement strand
GGTGATGATCTCCATGTCGCGGTGGGGATGGGAGCTGAACCCGGTGCCGGCCCGCACCCAGTCGTCGTTGTTGACCAGCAGCAGGCCGTGGTTCGTGTTGGTGGGGTCGTAGTGACGCCCGAAGCTGAAGCTGTGGTGCGAGTCCAGCCAGCCGGCGGCGGTGTGCGGGCGCTCCTCGGCCCGGCGGATGTCGTTGATGGCCGTGTCGGTCATGGGGTGCGTCATCTCCTGTCGTGCGTTGCGCTGGTTCAGCCGACCTCGTTGCCGTACATGGACAGCAGCGGGTCGGCGATGAGCTCGAGGCGGGCCCCGTCGGGATCGGCGAAGTACAGCGACGATCCACTCATCTCGTTATAGGTAACGCCGGCTTGTTCCAGCTTGCCCTTGAGATGCGTCCAGCGGTCGGGCTCGACCGAGATGGCGATGTGGTGCAGGCCGCCCAGCACCTCGGCGTAGGGCCCGAGGTCGAGGCCGGGGAAGTCGAAGAAGGCGAGCAGGTTGCCGTGGCCGATGTCGAAGAAGAAATGGTTCGACCCCTGGTAGTCCCGGTTCTCGAAGATCTCGGTGAGCGGGAACTCGAGGACTTCCTGGTAGAAGCGGACGGTCCGCTCCACGTCCGAGGACAGCAGGGCGATGTGATGGACCCCGCGGGCCGAGGAGGCCGGCCGGTTCTCCGCCGGCTGCAGGTACCGCTCCCGGATCTCGTTCCGGGTGGCCTCGATGGCCGCCAGATCGATGGTGGTACCGCTCATGTCGCCTCCCTGGAAGCCCTGTTACCCGCTGTGCTTGCGCCAACGCCGGAGCCACCTGACGCATTCCGGTTTGCGTAAATACCCTAGGGGGGTATAGTAACGGCATGCTCGCTACCGACCAGACGACCGTAGTCCCCGACCATGCCGACCACGCCGAACACGGGGGGCACGGCGACCACGCCGGGATGTTCCGGCGCCGGTTCTGGTGGAGCCTGCTCCTGACCGTGCCGGTGGTCGTCACCAGCCACATGGTCATGAACTGGCTGGGCTACGACCTCGACTTCCCCGGGATGGAGCTGGTCGGACCGGTCCTGGGCACGGCGCTGTTCTTCTTCGGCGGCTGGCCGTTCCTGGCCGGCGGTTGGAGCGAGGCCCGGGCGCGCCAACCGGGGATGATGCTGCTCATCGCCATGGCCATCAGCGTGGCCTACGTGGCGTCGCTGGCCACCAGCCTCGACCGCTTCGACCTCGAGTTCTGGTGGGAGCTGGCCGCCCTCATCACCATCATGCTGCTCGGCCACTGGCAGGAGATGAAGGCCCTGGGCCAGGCCCAGTCGGCGCTGGCCGCGCTGGCCGAGCTGCTCCCCGACCGGGCCGAGCGTCTGGGCCCAGGGGATGTGCCCGAGACCGTCCCCCTCGACGCCCTGCGCCCCGGCGACGTGGTGCTCGTCCGCTCCGGTGGGCGGGTTCCGGCCGACGGCGAGATCGTCGACGGCGAAGCCGAGCTGGACGAGTCGATGATCACCGGCGAGTCCCGTCCGGTGGCTCGGAGCCGGGGTGATCGGGTCGTGGCCGGCACGGTCTCCACCGACTCGGCGCTGCGCGTGCGCGTCGACGCCGTGGGCGAGGAGACGGCGCTGGCCGGCATCCGGCGCCTGGTGGCCGAGGCGCAGTCGTCCCGCAGCCGGGCACAGGCCCTGGCCGACCGCTTCGCCGCCCTCCTGTTCTACGTGGCCGCCGGCGCCGGGGTCGTCACCTTCGCCGCCTGGTCGGCCGCCGGGAGCACAGACGACGCCGTCGTCCGGACCGTGACCGTGCTCGTCATCGCCTGCCCCCACGCCCTGGGGCTGGCCATCCCGCTGGTGGTGTCGCTGTCGAGCGCGGTGGCCGCCCGGTCCGGGATCCTGGTCAAGGACCGCCTCGCCCTGGAGCGGATGCGGACCGTGGACGCCGTCCTCTTCGACAAGACGGGCACGCTCACCAAGGGCGAGCACACCGTGACCGGCGTGGCCGGCGCCGGCCTCGACGAGGCCGGGGTACTGCGCCTGGCCGGCGCCGTGGAGGCCGACAGCGAGCACCCGCTGGCCCGGGCCATCACCGCTGCCGCCCGCCGCCGGGGTGACATGGCCGTGGCCACCGGGTTCCGGTCCATCACCGGCCGGGGCGTCGAGGCCACCGTCGAGGGCGAGAGCTACGCCGTGGGCGGTCCCGCCCTCCTGCGGGAGCGCGCCATCGGGGAACCCGAGGCCCTGCGGGGCCAGGTGGAGGAATGGAAGGCCCGGGGCGCGGCCGTGCTCTACCTCGTCCACGGCGACGAGGTCCTGGGCGCCCTGGCGCTCGAGGACGAGATCCGGCCCGAGGCCAAGGAGGCGGTGGCGGAGCTGCGCCGGCTGGGCAAGCGGGTGATCATGATCACCGGCGACGCCCGCCAGGTGGCCGAGACCGTCGGCCGGGAGCTGGGCGTCGACGAGGTCCTGGCCGAGGTCCTGCCCGAGGACAAGGACGCCACCGTGGCCGGGTTGCAAGAGCGGGGCCTCTCCGTGGCCATGGTCGGCGACGGCGTGAACGACGCTCCCGCCCTGGCCCGGGCCGACGTCGGCCTGGCCATCGGCGCCGGAACCGACGTGGCCATCGAATCGGCCGGCGTCGTCCTGGCCGGCAGCGATCCCCGGGCCGTCGTCTCCGTCATCCGCCTGTCCGGCGCCAGCTACCGCAAGATGATCGAGAACCTGGCCTGGGCGGCGGGCTACAACGTGCTCGCCATCCCCCTGGCCGGCGGGGCGCTGGCCTGGGCCGGCATCACCCTTTCCCCCGCCGTCGGGGCTGTGCTCATGAGCCTGTCCACCATCGTGGTGGCGGCCAACGCCCAGCTGCTGCGCCGGCTCGACCTCCGTTCGGGCTAGCCGGACGGGCTCCGTCCGGCCTGATGGCGAGGCATGTCGCGTTCAGAGAAGCCACAACTTGTGTCAGCAGGGTTGAACCTAAAGAATGAGGCCCTCCTAAGGAGAGCCCCTGGTGACGGCCTGCGTCTTCGTGTGCCACAAGTGTGACCGAAACGGCCCGCTGCTGCGGGGGCTGCGACAGCACACGAGCGCATCGATCGTCAAGGTCGGGTGCCAGAAGGTGTGCGAGGACCCGGTGGCCGGTTTGATGGTGAACCGGCGCATGGAATGGTTCGGCCGCCTCGACAGCGACAAGGCCATCGAGGCCGTAGTCAAGCTCGTGCGGAGCGGGGGCGAGGGCAAGCTCCCCAACGCGCTGGAGAAGCGCCGCGACACCAAACGGTCGGGTCGCCCACCCCGCTGAGGCGGGCCCGCGGCGCCCCCAACCATTCACGTTTTCCTCATCCTCCGTTTGCGTGTAAATTTTGGGGTCGACTAACGTTCATGTTGACTAACGTAGCGTTTGAGGGTTACCTAATCTTCAATCACTGAGGGTCACTGAGCGAGGCGGAAGTCCCCCGGGCCACGGTACGGCCGCCTGCAGATACAACGGGGAGGGGACGTGTCCGGACGTTCGTCGGCGGCTGCTGTGCTCGTGGTCGCCCTGTTCGGCCTGGTCCCCGCCCAGGCCCTCACGCCCGGGCTTCCCGACGGGTTCACCGACGAGCTCATCGCCACCGTCTCGGCCCCCACCGCCGTGGCCTTCACCCCCGAAGGCGGGATGCTCATCGCCGCGCAGTCCGGCCGGGTCTACCTCCACGATCCCGCCAGCGAAGCCGCCCTCGGCGCTCCGGTCCTCGACCTCTCGGCCGGCACCTGCTCCAACCTGGAGCGTGGCCTGCTCGGCCTGGCCGTCGATCCGGCCCACCGGGACAACCACTTCGTCTACGCCTTCTACACCGCCGACCGCGACGGCGAATGCGTCCACCGGGTCTCCCGCTTCGAGCTCGTCGATCGGGTCATCAACCCCGGCAGCGAGAAGATCCTGATCGACGGCATCCCGTCGCAGAACGCCAACCACAACGGCGGCGACCTCCAGTTCGGGCCCGACGGCCACCTCTACGCCAGCGTCGGCGACGGCGGCTGCGACTACGACGGCGGCGGCTGCGCCGGAGGGAACGACGCCTCCCGGGACGAGCACGTCCTGGTGGGGAAGATCCTGCGCATCACCACCAGCGGCGAAGCGCCGGACTCCAACCCCTTCGTCGGTGACGACGCCGACCCCTGCGCCGGCACCGGACGGACGGAGCCGGGACGGCGCTGCACGGAGACCTTCGCCTGGGGGCTGCGCAACCCCTTCCGCTTCGCCTTCGACCCGAACGCCGAGGGGGGGCGCTTCTACATCAACGACGTCGGCCAGGACGACTGGGAAGAGATCGACGAGGGCATGGCCGGTGCCGACTACGGCTGGAACGTCAGAGAGGGTGAGTGCGTCCGGAACGAGGACGACTGCGGCGACCCCGTCGACGGCTTCGTCAACCCGATCTACGCCTACCCCCACAACGGTTGTGGCGCCATCACGGGCGGCGCCTTCGTGCCCCGCGACGTGTGGCCCGATCAGTACGACGGCGTCTACCTGTTCAGTGACTACAACTGCGGCACGATCTTCGTCCTCGAGGAGGACGACAAGGGGCGCTTCGACCGCGAGGAGTTCGCCTCGGGGCTCGGGTCGGGCAGTGCCGTGCACATGGTGTTCGGGCCCTGGAACGACTCCCAGGCGCTCTACTACACGACGTTCGAAGGGGGCGGCGAAGTCCGCCGGCTCTCCTACACCGGTTCGGCCAACCGGCCGCCCACCGGTTTCATCGAGGCCGAGCCGGTCGCCGGAGAGACCCCGCTGCGGGTGACGTTCGACGGCTCCGCCAGCTCCGACCCCGACGACGAGAGCGTCGTCTACGAGTGGGACTTCGGGGACGGCACCGAGGTGGTCGAGACCGACGAGCCGACGGTGCGTCACACCTACGAGGTCGACGGCGTGCACCGGGCCCGGCTCGTCGTCGTCGACTCCGAAGGTGCCCGCTCCCGGCCGGTGGAGCTGAGCGTCGGCGCCGGGCGGTCGGCACCGGAAGCGTCCGTCGACGTCCCGCCCGACCTCGAGCCCTTCGCCGTCGGCGACCCGGTGAACCTGGGAGCCCAGGTCCGGGACGCGGAGGACGGCGACCTGGACGGCGCCGCGCTGTCGTGGACCGTCCTCCTCCACCACGAGGACCACACCCACCCCTTCCTCGGCCCCGTCGAAGGCAGCTCGGTCAGCTTCGACGCCCCGCCACCGGAAAGCCTCGGCGCCGCCGAGACGAGCTATCTCGAGGTGCGCCTCACCGCCACCGACTCCGAAGGCCTCACCACCATGGTCGTACGCAACCTGCAGCCCCGCCTCGTCGAGGTCACGCTCGCCAGCGACCCGGCCGGTCTCGACCTGGTGATCAACGGCACCACCATGTCGACCCCGGTCACGGTGTCCTCCTGGGAGGGCCTGGCCCTCGATCTCGAGGCCCGCGACCAGGGCCGGGGTCCGGACCGCCACATCTTCAAGTCCTGGTCGGACGGTGGCGCCCTGCGCCACACCGTCATAACGCCCGGCCAGCCCGAGACCTTCACCGCCCGCTTCATCCCATCGCCCGACTGACCAAGGAGAGAACCCATGAACAATCGCAACGTCAAACGGGGCCTGCGGATCGCAGCCCTGGCGCTCATCGCCACCGCCGCCGTGGCCACCACCGCACTGGCGGGGACCTACGGCAAGTCCCAGGGTGGCAACCCCAACTTCAGCGCCCTGGCCGACAACTCCGCCTGAAACCGGTCTGCGTCCAGCCCGTCATGGCCTTCTCCGAAGTGCTTCCCGGAGTCATACGCCGCTGGCGCGCCCCGGCCTGGCCCGCACCCGTTCGGGTCCTGGCCCTGTCACGCGCCGTCACCGCCCGCCCTGCCGCCATCGTCGTCGGCTTGGCTGCGGTGGCTGCCGTCTGGTCGGTCGTCGCCTCCCTGACGATCTTCCCCCACCTGTCCGACAACAACGACGAATCCGTCTACCTGCTGCAGGCCGAGACCCTCCGCCACGGGCAGCTCTTCCCGCCCGCGCCCGCTCCCGCCGAGTCGTTCCGGCCCTGGCTGCATACGATCGACGGCGACCATTTCATCCCCAAGTACACGCCCGTCCACGCCGCCATGCTCGCCGTCGGCCGGACGGTCACCGGGTCCTACCGGGGTGCGCTGGCTCTCCTCGCCGCCGGCACCGTCGCCGCCTGCTACCTCCTGGCCCGGGAGGTCCTGAGGAGCAATCGCCAGGCGGCGCTGGCCACCGGCTTCTTGATCGCCTCCCCCCTGTTCCTGATCCAGAGCGCGACGTACCTGAACTACCTCCCCACGCTCGCGATCCTGATGGGCTTCACCGCCGCGCTGCTCGCCGGGATCCGCCGCCGGTCGCCGGCCCTGCTCGCCGCCTCGGGGTTCCTGCTCGGGATCGCCGGCTTCTCCCGGCCCTACGACTCGCTCCTCTTCGCCCTGCCCCTGGCCGGATGGTGGGCCATCGGCCGCCGGGCGTCGTGGCGGACGCTGGTGGCCGAGGGCCGCTGGCTGGCGCTCGGCGTGGCCGTCCCCCTCCTGGTCATGCTCGCCTACTTCAAGGCGGCCACGGGGAGCTTCTTCCAGACGCCGTTCACCCTGATGCACCCCAACGACATCATGGGCTTCGGGCCCCGCCAGATGGTGAACGAGCTGCCGGGCACCGTCTACACGCCGGGCAAGGCGCTCCTCGGGATGGTCCGGCTGAGCGGCCTCAGCGCCTTCTGGATCTTCGGCGGTCTGGTGCTGCCGTTCCTCTGCGCCGCCGGCCTGCGCTGGGCCCGGGGGAACATCATGCCGTGGCTGGCTCTGATCGCGGTTTCGGTCCCGGTCGGCTACGCCTTCTTCTGGGGAAGCTTCGGGTCGACCGAGTGGGGCGGGCCGTGGCGGTTCGGACCGTTCTACTGGCTGCTGGTCCTGGCCCCGGCCACCATCCTGGGCGCCGCCGGCTTCCGGCGCCTGTGGCACTGGGACCGCCTGGTGGCCGGCTTCGCCGCCGCCAGCCTGACCCTGGTGAGCGGCTACGTGGTCGCCAACGCCATCTGGATCAACGGGTTTTACGCCGCCGAGCGTGAGCGCCTGTACGCCGCCCCGCTGCAGGTGGTCGAGCTGGCCCGCGACGAGCCGGCCGTGGTGTTCCTCCCGACCCTGCAGTTCGAATACCTCCTGCAGCCCTTCGCGCTCTCCCGCAACGCCGACCTGAGCGGTCCGGTGGTGTGGGCCATCGATCGGGGAGCCCGGAACAACTACGAGGTCATGCGCGGCTTCCCCGATCGGGTGCCCTACCGGGTGGTGGCCACCGGCCAGCACGAGCAGAAGGCACCCAGCCTCAACTTCACAACCTCACTCCAACGCCTGGCGATCGACGGGAAGCGGCTCGTCCCCGCCGGCACCACCAACTAACCGCCCCGAATCCGTTCAACCGCCTCCGGAGGCAACCATGGCGTTTCGCGCCCAAGAACAAGTCGAGATCGACCTGACCGACCCGCCGCGGGAGATCAACCTCTCCGACGAGGCCGTGCTCGAGGCGGAGGACGATCTGGACATCGTCATCATCGGGGCCGGGCCCGCGGGGCTGACCGCCGCCTGGCAGCTGGCCAAGGCGGGGCAGACGGCCGTCGTCCTGGAAGCCGATTCGGTGGTGGGGGGCATCAGCCGCACCGTCGAGCGCGACGGCTGGCGCTTCGACATCGGCGGGCACCGGTTCTTCACCAAGGTCGAGGCGGTGGAGGACCTCTGGAACGAGATCCTGGGCGAGGACGACTTCCTCCTGCGCCCCCGGATGAGCCGCATCTACTACCGGGGCCGCTTCTTCGACTACCCCCTCAAGGCGTCCAACGCCCTGCGCAACCTCGGCGCCATCGAAGCCCTACGCTGCGTCGCCTCCTACGCCTGGGCCCGCCTGCGGCCGCCCAAGGACCAGTCGCACTTCGAGGGCTGGGTGTCGGCCCGCTTCGGAGCCCGCCTCTACGGCATCTTCTTCAAGACCTACACGGAGAAGGTGTGGGGCGTTCCAGCCGATGAGATCGAAGCCGACTGGGCCGCGCAACGCATCAAGAACCTCTCGCTCGTGCGTGCCGTTATCGACTCGTTGCTGCCGAAG
>JBOGFO010000511.1:0-1894 GCA_050743445.1 Acidimicrobiia bacterium | reverse complement strand
GCAAGAGCGGCGTGTGTCTCAACGTCAACCCGGCCCGCCCCGGCGCCGCCTACGGCTACGTCGACATGGGCGGCTGGATCGGCGGACAGGCGGAATACGTCATGGTGCCGTTCGCCGACTTCAACCTGCTCAAGTTCCCCGACCGCGACCAGGCCCTCGAGAAGCTCACCGACCTCACCATGCTGTCGGACATCTTCCCGACGGGCTACCACGGCGCCTTCACCGCCGGCGTGACCACCGGTTCAACCGTCTACATCGCCGGAGGCGGTCCCGTGGGGCTGGCGGCGGCGTATTCGTCCCACCTGCTCGGCGCCTCGGTGGTCATCGTCGGTGACGCCATCCCCGACCGGCTCGTCCAGGCCCGCAGCTTCGGCTGCGAGACCATCGACATCAACGAGAAAGCCGAGCTGTCCGACATGATCGAGGACATCGTCGGCGAGCCGGTGGTCGACGCCGCAGTGGACGCGGTCGGCTTCGAGGCCCGCGGGCACGGGCCCGACGCCGGCGAGGCGCCGGCGACGGTGCTCAACGACGTGATGACCATCGCCCGGGCCGGTGCCGCCCTCGGCATCCCCGGCCTCTACGTCACCGGCGACCCCGGGGGGGTTGACGAGAACGCAAAGATCGGCCAGCTCGGCGTCCGCATCGGCCTGGGTTGGGCGAAGTCCCACACGTTCACGACCGGCCAGTGCCCGGTCAAGCGTTACAACCGCCTGCTCATGAACATGATCCTGGCCGGCAAGGCCGACGTCGGAAAGGCCGTCGGCGCCGAGGTCATTTCCCTGGATGACGCTCCGGAGGGCTACGCCACTTTCGACGCGGGCGCCTCCAAGAAGTTCATCCTCAATCCCCACGGCATGGTCCGCGCCTAGAGGTTGGGCTGGCGCGGTCCATCCATCGGTGCCCGACCATCCTCAAGGGTCATCTGGTCACACGACTAATTGACGAACTCCTCATTGAAGAAATTCAACTAGCCGAAGAAGAAAGGTGACTGGACGATGAAGAGAGACCTTCTAGGGAGAAAGCTCCAGGTTGCTCTGGTGGCAACGGTCTTCGGAGCCGGTTTGGTGTCCGCCGGTGTGGTCGGCGCCGCGAGCCCGCTCCCTTCGGGGGCGGGTGACTGTTCGGGCATGCCCTCGCACGAGGAAGTCCGGCAGGCCCTCACCAACGCGACCCGCCAGGCCAATGGCGGCCTGTCCAACGAGATGTGGGCGACCGTCGAAAACCGGGATGGGTTCATCTGCGTCGTCGCTTTCACGGGCGACGCCAGAGGCGATCAATGGCCCGGTAGCCGGGTGATCTCGGCCCAGAAGGCCAACACGGCTGCTGCCTTTAGCCTCCCACCGGGCAAGGGTGGACTGTTCCCGGGTCTTGCGCTGGCGAGTGGGAACATCTACTGGCCGGTGCAGCCCGGGGGAAGCCTGTTCGGGTTGCAGTTCAGCAATCCGGTTGACCCTGCGGTTGGGTTCGGAGGGGACCCCACCAAGTACGGCACTCCGGAAGACCCGATGATCGGCAAGCGGTCCGGCGGCGTGAACGTCTTCGGCGGCGGTCTGGCCCTCTACAGCGCCGGCGGGATCGTCGGAGCCGTCGGCGTCAGTGGCGACACGTCGTGTGCCGACCACATCGTGGCCTGGAAGACGCGTGACATCCTGGGCTTGGACCATGTGCCCAATGGTCTCAGCGGGCCCGGTAAGGACAACCTCATCTACGACATCGTTCCGCCGGGCCAGAACGTCGGCAACGTCGGCGCCGGTCAGGCCCAGTTCAGCCCGAGCGGCTTCGGCCATCCGCAGTGCGACCCGGTGTCCACGGCGGTGGGGAACGGGCTGCCGCTCTCGAATCCGACGTCCTAGCGTCTCAGAGCTCCTCCTCCAACACCAGTGTGCCGGTG
>JBOGFO010000510.1:0-3146 GCA_050743445.1 Acidimicrobiia bacterium | reverse complement strand
CTTGTCCTCGTAGGCCCCGGGCCGGGTGCGGGCCAGGCCGCAGTACCCGCAGTCGGAGCGGCAGCCGTCGTCGTAGTTGAGGAGCAGGTTGATGCCCCCGAAGTCAAAGTCGCGGGTGAACCGTCCTGACCGGAAGCGCAGGGCGATGGCCGAGGCCATCGAGATCCGCACCCAGTCGGGACTCTCGGGGCTGGCGGACGGGCGGCGGCTGCGGAGCGTGACCGGTTGCGCGGTGGTGGTCATCGTCACCTCTGAACCGGCTCGGGGAAGTAGCAGGAACCGGCGTCACGGACGGGGGCGGCGATGGACTGGGCCCGGGCGCCCACCCGGGGACCGTCGAGTCGGCCCCCACCCGGAGGTGACGATGTCCGCCGAACCGGTCACCCTGCGTCAACGCCCCGGCGGGACCGCCGCCCGCGCCGGTGAGAGCCCCGACTCGGTGCGGATCTCCATGGCGTCGGCCATCGCCCTGCGCTTCCGCTCGGGGCGCTTCACCCGCGACTTCGACTTCGGCGGCATCAACCTGCTGCTCAACTACGACGACGGCTGCCGCTCCGACTGCGGCTACTGCGGTCTGGCCCGCACCCGCCCCGGCGCCTACGAGGACAAGTCCTTCATCCGGGTGGAGTGGCCCCTGGTGGGCACCGACGAGCTCGTCGAGCGTATGGCCCGCCACGAGGCGAAGCTCACCCGGCTGTGCATCTCCATGGTCACCCATCCCTTCGCCTGGCGGGACACCTGCGACATCACCGAGCGGATCGGGGCCCGGCTGCGCACCCCCCTGTCCATCCTGGTGGCGCCGCCCACCCTCAACCGCCGCCGAATCGAGCAGATGAAGGCGATCGGCGTCGACATGGTCGGCATCGGCCTCGACGCCGTCACCGAGGACCTGTTCCGCTCGTTGCGCACCGACGTGCCCGCCGGCGGCGCCGGGCTGTCCTGGGACCAGTACTGGGGGGTGGTCGACGACGCCCGCGACGTGTTCGGCCCCTGGAAGGTGAACGTCCACACCCTCGTCGGCCTGGGCGAAACCGACGCCGACCTGGTCGACATCTTCTGCCGCCTGGCCGAGCGGGAGATCTTCTCCTACCTGTTCTGCTTCAACCCCGAGCCCGACTCCCGCCTGGCCGACCATCCCAAGTCGCCGCTGCAGCGCTGGCGACGCATCCAGCTGGCCAAGCACCTCGTCGAGACCGAGGGGTTCAGGAGCGGCCGGTTCTCCTTCGACGATGCCGGCGGCCTCGTGGGCCTGGAGGAGGCGCCGGTGGTGGAGGCGGCGGTCGACGCCGGCATCCCGTTCATGACCAACGGCTGCCCCGGCGCCGGCGGCGAGCCGGGCTGCACCCGACCCTACGGCTCCTACCGGCCCTCGGAGCCGTTCCGGGACTTCCCCTTCCGCCCCGTTGGCCCGGACCTCGCCGGCATCCGGGCCGACCTCGACCTGCAGTCAATCCTCACCAACCGGCCATCTGAGGCCAATCAGGACCTGCGTCAGCAGGGACTGGCGGCTGGGGCAGGGGCCCCCAGCCGCACAGCGATGAGCCGCCAGGCGAAGAGCCATCATCAAAGGAGCTGAACCCGCCATGCGCATCGTGGTGCCCATCAAGCAGGTGCCCGACCTCGTCGAGGAGCTCGAGCTCAACTCGGAGGAGACCGACGTCGACCGCGAGTTCTTGAAGTTCGTGGTCTCCGAGTGGGACGACCAGGCCCTGGAGGAGGCGCTGCTGGTGAAGGAAGCCACCGGCGGCGAGGTGGTCGTGGTCGGCTTCGACGACCCCGACGTGGACATGACCCTCTACACCGCCCTGGCCAAGGGGGCCGACCGGGCGGTGAAGCTCACCGGCCTCCCCGAAGGCGGGATCGACACCCACACCCGGGCCGCGGTGCTGGCCGAGTGGATCGGGGCCGCCGCCGCCGACCTGGTCCTGGCCGGGGTCCAGGCCGTCGACGACCTCGACGGCCAGCTGCCACCCGTCCTCGGCGCCCGCCTCGGCTGGCCCCACGTGTCGGTGGTGATCTCGGTGGAGGCCAAGGACGGCACCGCCCACGTCTCCCAGGAGTTCTCGGGCGGGGTGTCCTCCCGCCTGGAGGTCCGCACCCCGGCCGTGATCGGCATCCAGGTCGCCCGCCAGGCGCCCCGCTACGCCTCCATCACCCGCATCCGCCAGGCCCAGCAGGCCGGGGGGCTGGAAGAGGTGGCGGTGGAGGCGCCGGCGGCCGGATCGGGCATCACGCTGCGCCGGCTGTACGTACCGGAGAAGACCGGTCACGCCGAGATGCTCACCGGCACCCCGGAGGAAGTGGCCGACAAGATCGTCGATCTGGTGCGGGCCAAGGGCCTGCTCAAGGGCTGAAAGGATCGACGTGACGAACGACATCCTCGTCCTGGCCGAGCACGCCGGCGGGAAGCTTTCCGACACCACCTTCGAGCTGGTGGGCAAGGCCAAGGAGCTGGCCGGGGCCACCGGCGGGCGGGCCGTCGTGGCCCTGGTCGGCGACGCCTCCCTGGCCGACCAGTTGGGCGGCGCCGACGCCGTCGTCACCGTCACCGACGACTCCCTGGCCAGCTACACGGCCGAGGCGTGGTTGCGGGCCCTGGCCGCGGTGGTGGACCACGTCTCGCCCCGCCTCGTCCTCATCGCCAACACCACCATGGGCCTCGACCTGGCCGGAGCCCTGTCCGTCACCTGGGACGCCCCGCTGGTGGCCTACGCCACCGGTGTCAGCATCGAGGACGGCACCGTGCCCGGGGCCGGGGGTGCCCCCACCGTTGTCGCCACCGCCCAGGTCTACGGCGGCAAGCTCCTGGCCGAAGCCGCCCTCAGCGGCGACCGGGGCGTGGTGGCCGTCATCGCCGGGTCCTTCCCGGCCGACGCCGGGCGGGGCGCCGGCAGCCCCGCCGTCGAGAGCGTGGCGGCGCCGGGCGGGGAGCTCCGTACCAGCTTCCTGGCCCTCATCACCCCCGAAGCCGGCGACGTCGACATCACCACCGCCGACCTGCTGGTGTCGGTGGGGCGGGGCATCGGCACCCAGGACAACCTGGAGCTGGTCCAGGAGCTGGCCGACGCCCTGGGGGCGCCGCTGGCCTCCTCCCGGCCCATCACCGACCAGGGCTGGCTGCCCAAGACCCGCCAGGTGGGCAAGTC
>JBOGFO010000509.1:0-3249 GCA_050743445.1 Acidimicrobiia bacterium | reverse complement strand
TCCTTCAGCTCGCACAGGTAGCCGTCGACGTGGAGGAGGAAGTCGTCGAAGTCCTCCGCTCCCGGGGCGGTCTCCCGCTGGAGGTCACGGTCGAGGGCGGCCCGCTCGATGAGCTCCCAGATGCGGGCCCGCAGCGCCGGCAGCTTGGCCGGGTCGAGGGTGGACACCTGGTAGTACTCGTCGAGGAGTCGCTCGAGGCGGGCCAGGTCGTCGTAGGTCTCGGCCCGGGTCATGGGCGGCACCAGGTGGTCGACGACCACGGCGTGGGCCCGGCGCTTGGCCTGCGTGCCCTCCCCGGGGTCGTTGACCACGAAGGGATACACGAGCGGCACGTCGCCGAGGGCGGCGTCGGGGGCGCAGGCCGCGGAGAGCCCGACCCCCTTGCCCGGCAACCACTCGAGGTTGCCGTGCTTGCCGACGTGGACGATGGCGTCGGCGCCCCAGCCCCGGTCCAGCCACCGGTAGAAGGCGAGGTAGTGGTGGGTGGGGGGCAGCTCGGGGGAGTGGTAGACGGCGATGGGGTCCTCGCCGAAGCCCCGGGGCGGCTGCACGGTGACCAGCACCCCGCCGAGATCGATCCCGGCCAGGCAGATGGGGCCATCGGTCGGGTCTCCGGGGCCCGCGGTCCCCGCATGGTCGACGTAGACGTCGCCCGGCGGCGGGCCCCAGCGTTCCTCCACCGACCGGCGCAGGTCGTCGGGCAGGTCGGCGAACCAGGCGGCGTAGTCGGCGGCCGGCACCCGGGCCATGGCCCGGGACAGCTGGGCCGGGGTGAGCGACTCCTTCTCGTAGGAGAAGGTCTCGGTCAGCTCGGCCATGAGGGCGTCGCCGCTCTCGGGAATCCGGTCGACCCGGTAGCCGGCGTCCCGCAGGGCCTCGAGGAGGGCCAGCACCGACACCGGGGTGTCGAGCCCGACGGCGTTGCCCACCCGGGCCCGCCGGGTCGGGTAGGCCGACAGCACCAGGGCGACGCGCTTGTGGGCGTTGGCGGTGCGGCGCAGGCGGGCCAGGCGGGTGGCCAGGCCGGCGGCCCGCTCCACCCGGTCCGGGATCGTGCGGTAGGCCACCACCGGGGTGCCGAGATCGTCGCCGTCGTCGACGACCTCCTTGAACGACAAGGGAACGGAGATGATCCGCCCGTCGAACTCGGGCAGGGCCACCGACCAGGCCACGTCGAGGGGTGAGAGGCCGAGGTCGCTCTGCTCCCACGCCGCCCGGCTGGTGGTGGCGGCGACCGCCTGGACGACGGGGACGTCGAGGCGCTCCAGCAGCGGGACGCTCCACGAATCCTCCGTCTCTCCCGGCCCGCCCATGGCCAGCACGGTGGTGACCACGCAGTCGACCCGCCCGGCCAGGAACCGGGAGATGACGGGGACGTCGCCGCCGGCGTCGGGGCGCAGCGAGTAGCACCAGCAGGCGAGGGCGTTGGCGCCGCGCGCCCGGATGGCGGAGCACAGGTCGTCGACGAAGGTGGTGTTCCCGGCGATGAGGTGGGCCCGGTAGAAGAGCACGGCCACCGTCGGGCGGTCGGGTTCGATGGTGTCGGGTCCGGCGCCCCAGATGCCCTCGTCGGGCACGGGTTGGGGAGGGCCGGCGTCCGGGTCGCCGGCCACGAAGCGCAGGAGGTTGCCGACGTTGTCGGGGCCGCCGTGGAGGAGGTACTCGAACGCCCGGGCGACCTCGGACGGGGCCACCGTGGAGGCGGTGGTCAACTCGGGGTCGAGGGCGGATTCACCGCCCAGGGCGTAGAGCGGGATGCCACGCTCGGCGCAGCCCAGGCGCAGCGTGTCGAAGGGGTCCTCCCAGGCCCGCCGTCCGCCGAGCAGCCGGACGACCACCGCCGATACCCCGTCGAGGTCGGGCGCGGCTCCGAGCACGGAGGGATTGGCCGCCCGGACCGCCGGGAACCCGGCGGGGAGCGATTCGATGGCGGCGCGCAGGGCGAGGATCTCGGTGTCGGCGGTCGAGAGGAACAGGATCAAGCCCCGCCCCCTTCCTTGATCAGGGCTTCGAGGGCGGCGGTGTCGAGATGGGCTTCGACGAGATCGGCGAGGCGGTCGAGCTGGGCCTCGCGGGCGGCGGCGAAGGAGACCCCGGAGGGCGTGAACCCCTTGTTCCGCCGGCGGGCCACCTCGGCCAGGAAGGCGGCCCGGAACGCATCGGCTTCGAGGAGGCCGTGGAGGGTGGTGCCCAGCACCCGCCCGTCGGGGCTGCGGGCCCCGTCGGGCGCCGCCCCCCAACCGTCGTCGAGGGTGATCCACGGCTCGGCGCCGGCCGTCCGCCCGTGATGGATCTGGTAGCCGGCCACCGCTTCCCCGAGGGCGACGCCCCGCCGGGGCCGGGTGACCTTGGCCGCTTCGAAGTTCGTCTCCGCCTCCAGCCACCCCAGGCCATCGACCGGCCCGGTACCGCTCTCGAACCGGTCGACGATGCGCCGGCCGAGCATCTGGTAGCCGCCGCAGATGCCGAGGAGGGTCGTGACCCGCGACAGCGGCTCGACGAAGCCCCGGTCCCGCAGCCAGGCCAGGTCGGAGACGGTGGCCTTGGTGCCGGGGAGCACGGCCAGGTCGGGGTCGCCCAGGGCCCCGGGGTGCTCCACGTAACGCACGGACACGGCCGGCTCCTGGGCCAGCGCGTCGAAATCGGTGAAGTTGGAGATGCGGGGCAGGCGGACGACGGCGACGTCGAGCGCCCCGGCCGCCGGGCGCCCGGCGGGCGGGAGGGCGAGGCTGTCCTCGGCGTCGAGGTCGAGGCCGGGACTCCAGGGCACGACCCCCAGCGTGGGGACCCCGGTGCGGGCCTCGAGCTCGGCCAGTCCCGGGGTGAGCAGCGCGACGTCGCCCCGGAACTTGTTGATGACGAAGCCCCGGATGCACCGGCGCAGGTCGTCGGGGAGGAGGGCGACGGTGCCGTAGAGAGCGGCGAAGACGCCACCCCGGTCGATGTCGCCCACCACCACGGCGGGGGCGCCGGCGGTCTTGGCCAGCCACAGGTTCACCAGGTCGCCGTCGAGGAGGTTGATCTCGGCCGGGCTCCCCGCCCCCTCCATCACCACCACGTCGAAGCGGGACCGGAGCCGGTCCAGCGACTCGATGACGGTCCGGCGCAGGGCGGGCTTGGCGGCGTGGTAGGCGACGGCGTCGAGGTGACCTCCGGGGTTCGACGGATCCCCGTTCCCGAAGGGCACGCCGAGGACCATCACCTGGCTCGTCCGCTCGCCCGTCGGCTTGAGCAGGATCGGGTTCATGT
>JBOGFO010000508.1:0-3050 GCA_050743445.1 Acidimicrobiia bacterium | reverse complement strand
CCCCTTGTCGACGTGGTGCTCCTCGTCGGCGGGGGTGAGCACCTCGCTCTCGTCCACGTAGTCGACACCGAGGGCCTCCAGCACCTGCGCCTCGGCGAAGTGGCCGATGCGGGCCTTGGCCATGACGGGGATCGTCACGGCCTCCTGGATGCCCTTGATCAGCGACGGATCGGACATGCGGGCCACGCCGCCGTCCCGGCGGATGTCGGCCGGAACCCGCTCGAGCGCCATGACGGCGGTGGCGCCCGCGTCCTCGGCCACCTTGGCCTGCTCGGCGGTGACGACATCCATGATCACGCCGCCCCGCAGCATCTCGGCCAGCCCGCGCTTGACCCGGGCGGTGCCGGTGGTGCGCTCGTGGCTCTGCCCCATGGGGAAACCGTCCTTGTTCTCAGGAGAATGCACTGGGCTCTCAGAGTGGTGCGATGGGTCCCGAGTGTAGGACGCCGCCCTCTGGCGACGTACCTGAGTTCCGGTCGGTTGATCCCGAAGCGTGGTCCTGTGATCGCGACCCGTGGCTTTCGGGGCTCAAACCGGGCAATATGGGACGCCGTGGACACCCAGCGCGAGCCTCCGTCACCCTCTGCTTTCATCATGCGGTCACTGGTGGCCGTGCTGCTGCTGGCCAGTGCCGCCCTCGTTCCCCTCGCGCTCCCCCGGGCCGGCGCCGCCGGGCGGACTCCGGGGCCCCTGGCTCCCGCCGAGGGTGTGCTCTTCGGTGCCCACGTCCAGACGCCGTCGGGGATGCACCCCTCCCAGGCCGTGGCCGACCTCGAGGCCAAGCTCGGACGGACGCTGGCCATCGACCACTACTACCACCCGTTCGAGGACCCGTTCCCCGACGGTCAGGAGGCGTGGGACGTGGCCGGCGGGCGCATCCCGATGATCTCCTGGGGCAAGACCTACACGTCGGAGGTCAACTCCGGCCGCCACGACGATCTCATCCGCACCCGGGCCCGGGGCATCCGGGATCTCGGCCAGCCGGTGATGGTGCGGTGGTTCTGGGAGATGGGCGGCAACCGCAACGTGGCCCACGCCGTGTCCCCCGCCGAGTACATCTCGGCCTGGAACCGGCTGCGGCGCATCTTCACCGAGGAGGGCGCCAGCAACGCCGTGTGGGTGTGGTGCCCCGACGCCTCCGACTTCGCCAATGGCGTGGCCCAGTCGTTCTACCCCGGCGACGAGACCGTCGACTGGACCTGTGCCGACGGCTACAACTTCCGCCACCCCTCGCGGCGCTCCACGGTGGCCCGCAGCTTCGAGGACACCTTCGCCGCCTTCTACGACTGGGCGCTGCAGCGGCCGAAGCCGATCATGGTCGGCGAGTACGGCGTGCTCGAAGACGCCACCGGCGACAAGGCGGCCTGGATGAACGGCGCCCGGGAGGCGCTCAAGACCCGCTTCCCGGCCATGGCCGCCGTCGTCTACTTCCACTCCCTCCGGGAGCGGGACGGCTTCACCTACGACTGGCGGATGGACACCTCGGATTCCTCCCTGGCCGCCTTCGCCGCCATGGGCGCCGATCCGTGGTTCAACCCCTCCGTGGTCCGGACCCTGCCCGACACCGTGATCGACACCGGTCCCGAGGGCACCACCCGCTCGGCCGAAGCGGCGCTCTTCTTCTCCTCCACCGAGGGCGGGCCGTCCTTCGAGTGCCGGATCGACGACGGGCCCTTCGAAGGCTGCTCCTCCCCCCGCACCTACCCGGGACTGGTCGACGGCGAGCACCGCTTCGAGGTTCGGGCCCTGTCCGCTGACGGCCGTCCCGACCCCACCCCCGCCGTCCGGGAGTGGACGATCGACACCACGCCGCCATCGGTCGTGTCGGTCGACCCCGCCGACGGCGCCACCGGAGTGGACGTGGCCGCCGTGGCCTCGGCCAGCTTCTCCGAGGATCTCGACCCGGCCACCGTGGCCACGGCCTTCACCCTCGTGATGGACTCGACCGGGATGCCGGTGGCGGGGACCGTCAGCTACGACCCGGCGGCGCGGCGCATCACCTTCCAGCCCGAGTCCGACCTGCTGCCGTTCGTCACCTACCGGGCCGAGCTGGCCGGCGACGTCCTCGCCGACGTGCCCGGCAACCAGATGGAACACGCCCGGACGTGGCGCTTCACCACCGGGGGACCGGCGCCGCCGATGCCGGCCGCGCCCGCCCCGCCGGTCAGGTCCTGATCCAGAGCCGCTCGGCCCGAGAGAATCCCCGTGTCAGCCCATGGAAACGGGCGAGCCGTTGGGGGCCAAGTGCACCCACGTGCTGCCCGGGGCGAGCTTGACGGGCTGCCCGGCGGCATCGGTGAACCGGGTGGGTGACTTGGCGTCCGCCTTGGACCAGCGGCCCTTGGTCACGCGCCCGCCCGACAGCACCCAGGCCTCGCCCTCGCCGACGACGATCGACTCGAACACGGCGTGACCGGAGGCGTCGACGTTGCCGAGCTTCCGGGTGGAGACGAACTGCACGATCAGGTTGTGGGGGGCGATCCGGGCTCCGGAGGCCGTCACGTGGGCCGCACCGTCCTGGGACCGCTTCCAGGTGCCGGAGGCGGAGTCCCAGGCGTAGGAAGCGGACGAGAACTTGGAGTAGGGGATGGCCAGCGAGGCGGCGTCCGCATCGCCGAAAGCCTCACCGGCCGCCCGGTAGTCGAACTGGGCCGGCGGCGGGTCGGAGTGGTCGTCCTCGGCCAGCTCCCACAGCTTCTCGGGGCGGACCATGAGGTTGTGGGGCTTCGAGCGGTCCTTGGCCCAGCGGTAGGCGCTGGTGGCGATGTCGATGTTGGCGTCCTGGACCGGGGCCTTGCGCATGAGCGACACGTATTCGGAGATGCCCCCCGAGTAGGCCACCAGGCCTCCGAGGGCGGACACGATCTTCGGGTCCATGGGACGCACCGAGCGCACCGGACCGGCCTCCCCGGGGGCGGAGGAGTGGAACACGGCGATGAACCGGGTCACCCCACCCTCGACCACTTCTTCGAAGACGAGGTCGGCCTGGTCCAGCCCCACCTGCGGGCGGGCCTTCCCGGCGTTGTCGATCTTCACCGACAGGGCCGGGC
>JBOGFO010000507.1:0-4592 GCA_050743445.1 Acidimicrobiia bacterium | reverse complement strand
GTCCGTGCCCACGCCCACGGTGACGACGTCGGCCGACAAGGCACCGGCGGCCTGGGCGAGGGCGGTGGCGTGGGCCTGGGCGTCGGTCAGGAACGTCTTCACGTCGACCTGCCCCATCCGGGCGGCGGCGAGGCCCAGGAGCGGGATCCAGGGTGGGCGGCCGCCGCCGCCGGTGGCCAGCGCCCGCAGGAGGGCTGCTCCGGCCATGACCGCTACTCCGGCGGCGGTGCGCCGGTCACCTGGGCCCACTCGGTGTCGAGGAGGCCCTTGATGTAGGCCAGCCGCTCCTTGCCCGGGACGAAATCGATGCGCACCGTCCCCAGCGGGTCGATGCGCTCCCGGAGGAGGCCGAGCTGGGTGGCGGTCGGCTCGGGCGTGGCCGGCACATCCTCGGGCACGTCCAGAGGGAAGCCCGTCGCCGCCACCACGTCGTCGATCGCCACTCCCGGGTGCACGCTGTCGATCCGGAACGGCCGGTCGTCCTCGTCCTTCACCAGCACGGCCAGGTTTGTGACCACGACGATCGGGCCCGGCTGCAGATGAGCCCCCTCCCGGGCGGCCCGGCCCACCTTCCACCGGGTGCCGGTCACGAACTCCACCCGCTCGACCAGGGTCCGGGGGTTGTGGTTGGGGAAGTAGGCCACCATCTTGCGGTACATCTTGATGACCTCGGCCGCCCCGGCTCCGCCCGGCAGCCGGACCTTGGGCGACTCGAACGGGCCGATGGTGGACAGGTTGATGGCCCCCGATCCGTCGAACTGGGCCGAGGACACGGCCTCGACCCCGCCGTGGTTCGACAGGTGGATCGAGTTGATTTCGGTGAGCATCCCCCAGCGGGCCACCGCCCCCTTGTAGGCCGCCGCCTCGGCACCGGTGAAGCTGAGCGGGATGGGCGCCATCCCCACGGCGTCGAAGCCGACCAGGTAGGCATCCGGGGCGTGGGTGAGCTTGGCCAGCATGTAGGCGGCGTAGGCCAGCGGCGTGAACGAGCCCATGACCACGACGCCGTCACCGTCGACCTCGGCGGCCACCCGGCACACCATCAGCTCATGGGTCTCGATATTCATGGCTCTTCGCCTTGCGGCTCATCGCAGTGCGGACGGGGGCCGCTGCCCCATCCGCCAAGCCGTGCTCCGCACGTCTTGATGCTCATGCCTCTCCATCCACTATGAGTGGCCGGGCCCGTTCGGCGAGGGCGCGGAGCACGTCGCCCCGGCCGCGGCCCAGGACGCGCTCGCGGTAGGCCTCCTCGGTCTCGCCGGCCAGGCGCTCGAGGTAGTCCTTGAACTCCTCGCTCCCGGCCGCGGTGGCGTACTCCAGCAGCTGCCACGGGTCGGAGGAGTAGCGGGGCACGTGGCTGGTGGGATGGGCCCCGAAGGGAGCCTCGATCACCGCCGAGACGTAGTAGCCGGGCAGCTTGGTCATGTGGGCGCTGGCCACCACCTCGGCGCGGGACACGACCTCCTCGCAGGTCACGATGACCCGCCGGGCCGCCTTGGCCATCTCGACGTCGGGACCCGACGTCCCGTCCCACTGGCTGTTCCCTTCGGCGTCGGCCCGCAGGGCGTGGACGATGGCCACGTCGGGGGCGATGGCGGCCACGGCCGTCAGCTCCTCGCCGGTGAAGGGGCAGCGGACGGTCTTGTAGATCTCGGGGTAGCGGCCGGGGATGTCGGAGCCGAAGGGGCCCCGGTAGGGGAGGAACGGCACCCCCCGGCCCTGGGCCTCCAACCCGATGAGGAGACCGAGGCCGGTGAGCTCGGTGAAGCCCAGGCGCCCGGACTCGACCGCCACCCGCAGGTTGGGGGCCAGCCCGAACGCCTCGAGGGTGACCATGGAGAAGGACAGGTGCCCGAGGACGCCGGCGCCCACGAGCAGGTCGATGTCGATCGATCCCACCACGGTGTAGGCGTGCAGGTCCCGCCGCCCGGCCCGGACCAGCTGGCGGACGGCCGCCATCGGATGGTTCGAGAACCACCCGCCGCCGATGGCCAGGGACTGCCCGTCGCCCACCAGGTCGGCCAGCGCCTCCAGGGGCACCACCTTGTCTGCCATCGGGCGAGATCTTACGCCAACGGAAGATCCGGAATACGATGAGTCCAATGGCTGATGTCGAGAGGATCGATCACGAGACCTTGTTCGTGGAGCGGCATGAGGCGGAGCGCTTCGCCGTCGTCACCCTCCACCGGCCGGACAAGCTCAACGCCGGCAGCCCCACCCTGTTCTTGGAGCTGGGTGAGGTCATCCGCGGTTTCGACGGCGACGACGGCGTGGGGGCGGTGGTGCTCACCGGAGGCGACGGCAAGGCCTTCTCGGCCGGAGCCGACCTCGGCAACATGACCTTCGACGACGCCGCCAGCCGCTACGAGTTCATCCGCATCTGCCACGACCCCTTCGAGAGCATCGAGCGGCTGCCCAAGGTCGTCATCGCCGCCGTCAACGGCTACGCCTTCGGCTTCGGCCTCGAGATCACCCTGGCCTGCGACCTCGTCCTCGCCTCCGACCGGGCCCGCTTCGGCCTGCGGGAGATGAATCACGCCCTCCTCCCGGCGGTGACCGTGACCCGGGGGGTCGACATCGCCGGCCGCCGGCGGGTGGCGTGGCTGGCCTACACCTCGGACGACCTGAGCCCCGAGGAGGCCCGCGAGTTCGGCCTGGTGAACAAGGTGGTGCCCCACGACACGCTGCGCGAGGAGTACGAGGCGTTGGCGGCCCGCATCGCCAAGCGGGCCCCGCTGGCGGTGGCGGTGACCAAGCGCATCCTCAACGCCGATGCCGGCGCCCACTACCGGGCCGGGGAGAACCTCATGCCCGGCATCTTCGGGACCGCCGACGTGGCCGAGGGCCGGCGGGCCTTCGAGGAACGCCGCGACCCCCGCTTCGAAGGGCGCTGACGCCGCTTAGGTGGCCGTGCGCTCCGGCGTGGGCTCCGGGGTTCGTCGGGCCCGTATCCGCCGGCGCCGTTCCTTCGACTCCTCGGGGACACCCACCTCGATCTCGGAGCCGTCGGGCAGCCGGGCCGGCGCCACCATCACCCGCCGGGCGGCGCGGGCGTTCTCCAGGCGGGCGAAGCGGGTCATGACCAGACCGCCCACGACCAGCAGGCCCCCGACGATGAAGCAGCCGACGGCGATGAGCCCGCCCGAGGCGATGATGGGCAGCTGGTAGGAGACGTTGTTGGAGTCCCGGATGCCCATCCACACCAGGGCGGTCACGAGGCACCCGAAGGCGATGAGGGCCACACCCACCGCCTCGACCCGGCGGTCCCGGGCCAGCTCGGGCAGCCAGCCGCGTTTCATACCGGCGTCGGTCGGACGGCCATGGAGTAGGCCAGATACCGGGCCAGGACGAGGCCGATGATCGACCCGCCGATCAGCGCGATCCAGGGCCCGTCCCCGCCGTAAGCCTCGGTCTCCCGGGCGTTCTGGCTCTGCTGCGGAGGCGGCGGGAGCAGGGCGAGCCCGGTGGAGGGGAGCCCTCCGGTGCCGAACGCGGCCGGCGGGATCGTCCGGCCGGCGCCGCTCGAGGTGCCGGAGCGAGCCGGCGCCCGGTACCCGGACCCGACCGAGTTGACGAACTCCGAGAAGTTGGGGGCGGAACCGGGGTACTTGAACCCGGGGGCGCCGGGGATGGTCCGGACCTCCCGCAGCGGCGGCTGGTTGCCCTCCGTGCCGGGGAAGCTGAACTCGTTCAGGATGGTCCGGCCCCGGGCCGAGGCGAAGCCGACCCCGAAGCTGACCGTGCCCTCGCCGTTCTGGATGTTGACCAGCAGCTGGGCGGCCCGGCCCACACCGGAGGTGCCGTCCGGGGTGGCCTCCTTCTGCTCGGGGACCACGTCGAAGGTCACCACCCCGAGGGGCGAGAGGACGGGCGGCAGCTGCTCGAGCACGGGGGCGGCCTGGGCCAGCGAGTCGGACGGCAACGCCACGGGCACCCCCTCGATGGAGAGCCCGCCGATGGTGGCGCTCGTCTCCACGGTGGCGCCGCCGGGCTTCCCGTTGGTCCTGACCGTGACCGTGTTGGTGAGCGACTTGATGGTCACACGCCCAAAGATGATGACGTCCTCCAGGGAGGACACGGTGTGGGTGATGGTGGCCCCCGCGGAGTTGGAAGCGGCGTCCACGGTGGACAGGGCGCCGTTGAGGGTGAACAACGGAGCCCCGACGTCCTTGTCGAGGTCGGGGTCGGCCAGGTAGTACCCGGCGGCCTGGGCGGCACCCGGGTAGCACTTGGCGGCCGCCGTCGGGCCGGTGCCCTGCCCCGGCCCCCGGATGTCCTCGGTGGGGGTGAGGGGCGATTCGGGGTACACGCACTCGGCCCAGGCGGGGGCGGTGGCGTTCTTGTCGCCGGAGGACTTGCCTGGCTCGGCCACCGCGAACCGGCCCAGGAACCCCGGGTCGGCGAAGGCACCGAAGGCGGTGGTGAGATCCTTGGACACCTCGACGGTGGCCCGGGGGTAGCGCCCGAGATGCGCCTCGAGCGGGGTCTTGAGATCCTGGCGGACCACATAGGACTCGCCGGTGAGGCTGATGTTGGTCCAATCGGGAGGCGGGGTCTCGTCGTCGGCAAAGAGATCGCCGTAGGGGCTCTCG
>JBOGFO010000506.1:0-5717 GCA_050743445.1 Acidimicrobiia bacterium | reverse complement strand
GTCCCCAGCTCCGGGATCGACACCTGGAAATCGGAGAGCACCTCGAGCAGGAGCGCCTCGGTCTCGATCTCGACCCGGTCGACCTCGTCGATGAGCAGCACGATCGGCTCGTCGGCCCGGATCGCCTCCAGCAGCGGCCGGGTGAGCAGGAACGGCTCCGAGAAGATGTCGGCCTCGACGTCGGCCCAACTGGTCTCGTGCTCGCGGTCGGCCTGGATTCGTAGCAACTGCTTCTTGTAGTTCCACTCGTAGAGGGCCTTGGCCTCATCGAGGCCCTCGTAGCACTGGAGCCGGATGAGGCGCGAGCCGGTGAGCGAAGCCAGCGCCTTGGCCAACTCGGTCTTGCCCACCCCGGCCGGGCCTTCCACCAGGATCGGCTTCTCCAGCCGGTCGGCGAGGAAGACCACACCGGCGGTGCCCTCGTCGGCCAGGTAGTGCTGCTGGCGCAACCCGTCGACGACGGAGGCCACGGAGGTGAAGCGCTCGGCCATGGGAGGGTGCCTTCCTAGGTTCGGATCTGGCCGTCGCCCCACACGACGTACTTGTAGGTGGTGAGCTCCCGGAGAGCCATGGGGCCCCGGGCGTGGAGCTTCTGGGTGGAGATTCCGATCTCGGCCCCGAAGCCGAACTCCTCACCGTCGGTGAAGCGCGTGGAGGCGTTGACGACGACGGTGCCGGAGTCGACCCCGTCGACGAAGCGGCGGGCCGCGGCCAGGTCACCGGTGACGATGGCCTCGGTGTGGCCGGTCCCGAAGCGGTTCACGTGCTCGATGGCGGCGTCGAGGTCGCCGACCACGGCCACCGACATCTTGAGGGCGAGGAACTCACGGCCGAAGTCGTCCTCGGTGGCGGCGCCCATCGCCGGCACGAGTCCCCGGGCGGCGTCGTCGCCCACCAGCTCGACGCCCGCCTCCGCCATGGCCGCCGCCACGCGGGGAAGGAACTCGCCCGCCACCGCCTCGTGGACGAGGAGCGACTCGGCGGCGTTGCACACCGACGTCCGCTGGGTCTTGGCGTTGAGGGCGATGTCGAAGGCCATGTCCAGGTCGGCGGCGGCATCGATGTAGACGTGGCAGTTGCCGTCCCCGTCGATGACGTAGGGGACCTTGGCGTTGTCGAGGATCGAGCGGATGAGCGCCGGACCACCCCGGGGGATGAGGCAGTCGACGTAGCCGGTGAGCTGCATCAGCTCGACGGCCGTCTCGTGGTTCACGTCCTCCACGAGGATCACGGAGTCCTCGGGCAGTCCCGCCTTCTCCGCCCCCTCCCGCAGCAGCCGGGCGATGGCGACGTTGGAGTGCAGCGCCGTCGACGAGCCCCGCAGCAGCGCGGCGTTGCCCGACTTGAGGCAGAGGCCGGCGGCGTCCGAGGTCACGTTGGGACGGTTCTCGTAGATGATGGCCACCACTCCGAGGGGTACCCGCACCCGCTGGATCTGCAGGCCGTTGGGCCGGCGCCAGCCGTCGAGCCCCTCCCCGACCGGGTCGGCCAGGCCCGCCACCTGGCGCAGCCCGGAGGCCATGCCCGCGATGCGGGCCTCGTCGAGCCGCAGGCGATCGAGGGGTCCCGGTTCCATCCCCCCGGCGGCGGCGGCCTCCAGGTCGACGGAGTTGGCGGACAGGATCTCGCCCGACCGCTGGACGAGCAGGTCGGCCGCCTGGTGCAGGGCGGCGTCCTTGGCGGCGGTGGAGGCGGTGGCGAGGAGGCGGGAGGCGGCCTTGGCCCGCCGCCCCAGATCAGCGACGCTCATGGCTCAACTCTAGCCTTGACCGCCCGGTCTAGTTCCGACCGGGCCGGACACGGTTCGCTCGGGGGACGCCCTCCCCAACGCCCCCCGAGCGAGTGCCGTTCCCGGAACTACTTGTTGAGCTTGATGACCCAGAAGTCGTCCTGGTAGAGCTCGTTCGGGAACTTGGTGAGGTCGTTCGTCCCCGAGATGTCGACCCGGCCCGAGCGGCCCGCGAACACCCCGGTCGCCTCGGTGATGGTGTCGCCGTCCGCACGCTTGCCGACGATGATCCAGCCCGGCTTCTGCGGGTCCTGGGCCGCGGACACGGTGGCGTGGCTGACGAGCTTGCCGTCAGGGAAGATGTAGGTGGTGAAGACGTCGAACATGCCCGGCCCGTTGGGCTGGACGTCGTCGATGAGGGTGCCGATCTCCTCGCCCGTGGCCAGGTTGTACATGGGGAAGGTGAGGATCGTCCGGCCGTCCTTGTTCTCCGGCGTCGTCGTGCCCCGGGAATTGACGGCCATCTGGTCGTAGGTGGCTCCGTCGTAGGCCGTAACCTCGTAGGCGTACTTCTGCAGGCTGGTGAGCGGGGTTGCCTTGGCCGTGGACTCCGGGTCTCCGGACACGATCGGGGCGAGGAGTACCCCGGCCACGATCAGGGCGGCGGCAAGCGCCACCGAGCGGATGGTACGGATCATGCTTCGCTCCTTGGTTCGATGAGAGCTAGGTGTATTGGTTCGATGAGAGCCGCGCCGTCTTGGGGACGGTATGAGTGCCTGTCAGCTTCTGTCAATGATGACCCCAAACCACCCAAAGTTGTCGGCACGGGGGCACGATCCGGACGTAGCTGATCCCGGTTACTTCAGTTGAGGACCGCCGCCTGCCACTCTCGCTTCGGACGGAGAGAGTGGAGGTCATCCGTTGAGCAGCCCGCACCCTGACGATCAGGCCAACGATCCCCTCGCCGCCGTCCTCGGCAGCCTCCTGGGGATGTTCACCGTGGCGGCCTTCGCCTACCTCGGGGCCCTCGGGTTCGCCGGCGGGACCGTGCCGGTCCTCGGCTGGCAGCTCGCCGGTGGTGCCCTTCACGGGCTCCTGTGGCTGGCGGTCCTGGCCAGTGCCGGCCTCGTGGTGCTCTGGTTCGTGCCCCTCCTGGCCACCATGGCGCTGTGCGCCGCCGTGGCCCGGGTCCGTCCCTCCGCCCGTGTCGCCGCCCTGCGGCCGGCCCGGCTGTTCCGACCCCTCAAGCAGGCGGCGTAGGCAGTCAGGGCAGTACGACGAGATCGTCCCGGTGGATGACCTCGTGCGGGGCGCCTTCGGGCAGTGAGCCGGTACGGGAGCCGGCCACGGCCGCCAGTGCCACCGACCCGTAGCGGACCAGACCCTTGGCAAAGGGCCGGCCGTCCGGGCCGACCACCTCGACCGGATCCTCGGCCTCGAACTTGCCCTCGACAGCCCGAACGCCGGCGGGGAGGAGCGAGCGTCCGGATTCGACCAGCGCCCGGCGCGCGCCCTCGTCGACCTGCAGGCGGCCGTGGGAGCCCTGGGCGAAGGCGATCCACAGCTTGCGGGAGGACAGGCGCTTGGCCCGGGGGTGGACGACGGTCCCCACCCCGTCCCCGGCCAGGGCGGCGTCGAGCACCCGCTCCACGGTGGCGCCGGCGATGACGGCGCGCACCCCCGACCAGGCGGCGATCTTGGCCGCCGCCAGCTTGGACGCCATGCCCCCGCTGCCCCGCTCGGTGCCGGTCCCCCCGGCCACCGATTCGAGGGCGGTGTCGACCTCGATGATCTCCTCGATGAGCGTGGCCGCCTGATCGATGCGGGGGTCGGCGGTGTAGAGCCCGGGGGTGTCGGTGAGCAGGAGGAGGAGGTCGGCTCCGACGAGATGGGCGACCAGAGCGGCCAGGCGGTCGTTGTCCCCGTAGCGGATCTCGTCGTCGGCCACGGTGTCGTTCTCGTTCACCACCGGTACCGCGCCGAGGTCGAGGAGGCGGCGGAGCGTCTGGCGGGCGTGGAGGTACTGGGTCCGGTGGATGAAGTCGTAGGGGGTGAGGAGGACCTGGGCCCCGACGAGGCCATGGACGGCGAGGATGGCGTTGAGGCGCTCCATCAGCCGGGGTTGGCCGATGGCGGCCAGGGCCTGGAGGGTGCCGATGTCGGACGGGCGGCTGTGCAGGCCCATGGCCGGCAGTCCGGCGGCGATCGCCCCCGAGGACACGAGCACCACCTCATGACCGGCGGATCGGGCGGCGGCCACCTCGGAGCAGAGCTTGAGCAGGGGCTCGGCGGCGATCTCCCCGGCGTCGTCGGTGAGCGAACTGGTGCCGATCTTGACGACGGCGACGGCCATCAGGCGCCCTCGGTGTAGTCCAGATCCACGGGGCCGACCCGGACCGTGTCCCCCTCCTTGGCTCCGGCCCGGGCCAGGGCCCGGTCGACGCCGAGGCGCCGGAGGCGGTCGGCCACGTAGGCGGCCGCTTCGGCGTTGGTGAGGTCGGCCATGGCCACGACCCGTTCCACCACCCGCCCGCTGACGCGCCAGGCGCCGTCGTCCTCCCGACGGACGGCGAAACCCTCCTCGGTGGGCCGGTAAACCACGAAGGACTCCGCCTCGCCCTCGGCCTCGCGGGCCTCCGCCACCAGCCGGGACAGTGCCCCGATGAACGGTGCCAGGCCTTGGCGGGTGACGGCGGCGATCGTCATCCCGTCGTAGTCGAAGGTGGCCACGTCGGCCTTGGAGCCGACCACCAGGCGGGGCCGGTCCAGGAGGTCGGGCTGATACCGGGCCAGCTCGTCGAGCAGGATCCGTTCCTGGTCCTTCGGGTTGCGCCCTTCGACGCTCGCCCGGTCGAGGAGCAGGACGAGCACCCGGGCCCGTTCGATGTGGCGCAGGAACCGGTGGCCCAGGCCCCGGCCTTCGGAGGCGCCCTCGATGAGGCCGGGCACGTCGGCCACCACGAAGTCGGCGCCGCCGTCGAGGAGGACCACGCCGAGGTTGGGCACCAGGGTGGTGAAGGGGTAGTCGGCGATCTTGGGCTTGGCCGCGCTGATCACCGAGATCAGGGTGGACTTGCCGGCATTGGGGAACCCGACCAGGGCCACGTCGGCCAGCAGCTTGAGCTCGAGACGGAGCCAGCGCTCCTCGCCGTACTCGCCCTGCTCGGCGAAGCCGGGCGCCCGCCGGGCGTTGGACAGGAAGCGGGCGTTGCCCCGCCCGCCCCGCCCGCCCCGGGCCGCCAGGTAGGAGTCGCCGGCATGGACCAGGTCGGCCAGGATGCTCCCGTCGCGGTCCTTCACCACCGTGCCCTCGGGCACGACGACGACGAGCTCTTCGCCCCGGGCGCCGTGCTTGCGCTTGCTCGAGCCGTGCGCCCCGGAGGTGGCCCGGCGGTGGGGATGGTCGCGGAAGGCGATGAGCGAGGCGACGTTGCGGTCGGCCCGCAGCCACACTTCGCCGCCTTTCCCCCCGTCGCCGCCGTCGGGCCCGCCCTTGTCGACGTGTGCCTCGCGACGGAACGACATCGCGCCGGCCCCGCCGTCGCCGCCCCGCAGGTTGGCCATCACTTCGTCGGTGAACTCGGACATCGCGATGAAGGATACGGGGGCTGCGTTTCCGGCGGCTCGGCCGCCCGCCCCTAGTCCGAGGTCGTCGGGATGATGTCGACGAGCTTGCGGCCGCGGCGGTGGCCGAATTTGACCTTGCCCGGCGCGGTGGCGAAGAGCGTGTCGTCCCCACCCCGGCCCACGTTGTCGCCCGGGTGGAACCGGGTGCCCCGCTGGCGCACGATGATCGCGCCGGCGGTGACGGTCGTGCCGTCGAACACCTTCACACCGAGGCGCTGGGCGGCCGAGTCGCGGCCGTTGCGGGAGGTACCCGAACCCTTCTTCTTCGACATGTCGTTCCCTCCCTCAGCCCTGTGCCTTCGGGGACACCCCGGACCCCTCTGCTTTCGGGGACACCCCGGACCCCTCTGCCTTCGGGGAC
>JBOGFO010000505.1:0-3388 GCA_050743445.1 Acidimicrobiia bacterium | reverse complement strand
CGACGTAGGCCCGGGCCGAGGCGCGGTCGCGCAACTCCTCGAGGAAGGGCTCGAGCCGCTCCGGCTGCAGGCTTGACTGCACGTAGCACCGGTACAGCACGGGCAGCTTCGGGCCGAGGACATAGAGCCCCGAGCTCGTCGGCGAGACCTGGAGGAAACCTTCTACCCGCAGCGAGTTGCAGAGCGAGTAGGCCGAGGAGAGGCTGACGTTCAAGGCCCGCGCCAACGCCTTGACGGAGACACCTTTCGGATGCTGGGCCGTGAACTCCAGGGCCCTCAACACATGGAGCGCCGTACTCAACGTACGCCCTGACTCCGCCACAGAGCCCCCCTCGGGAAGTCAAAAGTTGGTCGAAGATTAACATTCCCCGCTTCTACCCACACAGTGCAGCGGAAGATCGCCGCGCGCTCAGAGCGAAGGGCTGTCATCTCTCCGTGGCTACCGGTGGGACGGCCCAGTTCAGGGCAGGGGCTGGGGGCGCAGGTGCCGGAAGGCCGTGGCTGCCTGCCTCGGCAGGTTCTGCTGAAGGAACTCCGAGGCGCACGGCCGGCAGATCCGGCGCTCCTTGAACTCGACCTCCGGGTCGTCGGCGGAGCAGAACAGGCAGACGTCCTGGCGCTTCTGGAGGATGATGCGCTCGCCATCGACGCTGATCTCGAGCTCGTCGCCCTCCCGCAGGGCGAACACCCGCCGCAACTCCGACGGAACGACAACCCGACCCAGCTCGTCGATCCTGCGTACGACACCGGTGGTCTTCATTGCCCCCCTCGGGCCTGGGAAATCCTCCCACTTACCTGGGAAAATCTGCCACTCAAACGGGGCCCGGTCAAGGACAGAGCCGGCGCGAGGTGCCGCGATCTGCCTGTTCAGGTGGGGTCGACGCAGCCGGAGGTCCCCCCGCCGGGTCCGGCCGGGGCAACCCGGGGGTAGGGGACGGTGAAGCCGCTGCCGGGTTCCTCGGTGCGCAGGAACCTGACCAGCGCCCGGGCGAGGGCGTCGGCCTCGGCCTGGCGGACGTCGTCCTGACGTAGCAGCGCCTCCTCCGACGGATTGGAGATGAAGGCCAGCTCGGCGAGGCTCGCCACCACCCCGGCCTCACCCGACCGGCGCAGGATGCCGTAGTAGTCGCCCCCGGCGTCGTTCGTCCGGTACTTCGCCCCGGCATCGGTGTCGGCCATCCACTCGGCCGAGAAACCGGACAGCGACTTGACGATCTCCTCGTAGACGAGGCCGGCCAGTCGCTTCGAGTCCGGGGAGCGGACCTGGTAGTAGGTCTCGCTGCCCGGGGTCGGGCGGGGCCCGTCCGGCTCGGCGTTGTGGTGCACCGAGACGAACGCCTTGGGGCGCAGGGCCGCGGCGATGGCGACCCGGGAGGCGAGGGTCACGCGGTAGTCGGCGGGCCGGGTGACGGCGGCGTCGATGCCGGCCGTCTCGAGGGCGGCGACGGTACGTTCGACGACGGCGAGGTTGAGCTCCTTCTCGGTCAGCCCGCCCGGGCCCACCGCGCCCGGCTCGTCGCCGCCGTGGCCGGCGTCGAGGACGACCTCGGCGGTCGGCACCGTCGTCCCGTCGGAGAGGCGGAGCCAGACCCGGTTCTCACACGGGGTGAGCACCCGGGCCCAGGCGCCGTCGACGGCATCGAAGGACACCGCCACCCCCGCCCGGAGGCGGCCGTAGACGGCACCCCCGGCCGTCCGGGCGAGCCCGGCGCCCTGGGGGCCCGTGACCAGGACCCCCGTAGCCGGAGTGCCGGCCGAGGGTCCCGTCGTGGCCGTGGAACCGGTGGTCACAGTCGTGCTCGATGATCCTCCGTCGCCGGGCCCGGTGGTGGACGAGGAGGTGGCCTCGCCCGTGCTCGACGTCGAGCCCGCGGTCGTGGTGGTCGTGCTGGAGCCGCCGTCGCCGACCGCTCCGTCATCCCCGTCGCCGGCACATGAGGTCCCCACCATCAGGGTGGCCAGGAGCACGGCGACCAGGCGCCCGGTCATGCGTCTTTGAGGACCTCCGCCATCAGGTCGCCGATCTCGCTCGGGTTCCGGGCCACCCGGCAGCCGGCCCGTTCGAGAGCTTCGATCTTGGCCGCGGCCGTGCCCTTGCCCCCTGACACGATGGCTCCGGCGTGGCCCATCTTCTTGCCCGGCGGGGCGGTGACGCCGGCCACGTAGGCGACCACCGGCTTGGTCATCTCCGAGGCGATGAAGTCGGCCGCCGTCTCCTCGTCGGAACCGCCGATCTCGCCGATCATCACCGCCGCCGTGGTGTCCGGATCGGCCTCGAAGCGGGCCAGGCAGTCGATGAACCCCGTACCGGGCACCGGGTCACCCCCGATGCCCACGCAGGTGGTCTGGCCGATGCCCCGCTGCGTCAGCTCGTGGACGGCCTGGTAGGTGAGCGTGCCCGACCGGGACACGAGGCCCACCGGCCCGCCGGGCCGCGTGATCTCACCGGGCATGATCCCGATGTTGCACTTGCCCGGGGAGATGAGCCCCGGACAGTTGGGACCGATCAGCACGGTGCCGGGATAGCTGCGGTGCACGTAGTTGACGAAGCGGGCCTCGTCCTGGGCCGGGATCCCCTCGGTGATGCACACGATGACCTCGACCCCGGCGTCAGCGGCCTCGTAGACCGCGTCGCCCGCGAACCGGGCGGGAACGAACATGAGGCTGGCGTTGGCGCCCGTGGCGTCAACCGCCTCCGCCACCGTGTCGAACACGGGGATGCCCTCGACGTCCTCCCCGCCCTTACCGGGCGTCACCCCGGCCACGACGTTGGTGCCGTAAGCCCGGTTGCGCAGGGCGTGGAAGCGGCCCTCCCGGCCGGTGAGGCCCTGCACCACCACCCGGGTCTGCTCGTCGATCAGGATCGCCACGGTCAGGACGCCCCTTTCACTTCGGGGACACCGCTGTCCCCGGCGGCCATCTCGACGGCCATCGCCGCCGCTTCCAGCATGGTGGGCGCGGAGTGCAGGCCCGGAGTGGGGTTGTCGGCGAGGATCTTCCGCCCGGCCTCGGCCTCGGTCCCGTCGAGCCTGACCACCACCGGAACGCTCACCTTGATGCGGGCGAAGCCTTCCAGGATGCCCTGGGCGACCAGGTCGCAGCGGGTGATGCCCCCGAAGATGTTGATGAGCACGGAGCGCACGGAGGGGTCGCCGGTCACGACCTCGAGGGCATTGGCGATGACGTCGGCGCCGGCACCGCCGCCGACGTCGAGGAAGTTGGCCGCACGCCCTCCGGCCTGACTGACGACGTCGAGGGTGCTCATGACGAGCCCGGCACCGTTGCCGATGATCCCGACCTCGCCCTCGAGCCCGATGTAGTTGAGGCCCTTCTCCCGGGCCGCCTGCTCCCGGGGGTCAGTGCTGGCGGCGAAGGAGCGGAGCTCCTC
>JBOGFO010000504.1:0-2138 GCA_050743445.1 Acidimicrobiia bacterium | reverse complement strand
GCCGGGGACGCCGGCCAGGCCAGCGGCGGCGGCGCCGGGGTCGTCCATGGCGCTCGTGCCGGCGTCGGGGTTCGAGGCCCCGCCCGTCGGGTTCGTGGGGACCGTCCACTCCGGGAGGCCGGTACGCAGGTCCAGCAGCCGCGACGGGCTGTCGCGCATGTCGGACGAGGTCGGTCCGGGGGCGGCGTTCTCCTGGCCCTCGAGCCCGGAGTAGTAGAAGACGCGCCCGTCGGGCAGCATCCCCATGGCCTGGGCCACGGGCTTGCACTCGAGCCGCTCGTCGTCGGTCTCGACGCAGGGCGGGGTATCCAGGCCGCCCTCCTCGAAGGGGAGGCTCCAGCGGCCCGTGAACTCGGCCGGACCCACGGTGACCTGGGCGTCGGCCGCCGTCATCCCCGAGACGAGCACCGTGCCGGCCAGGGCCACCCACCATGAGCTCCGGCGGACTTCTCGGGCCAGGCACCGTCGCGGCATACAGACCCCCTCATCCGCCGCAGCTCGGTCGAAGGGACCAAAGTTACCCGACCATTCGGACGGCGCAATCCCCCGGGGGTGGGAGAACCTCGTTACGAACCTTGCTCCGCAGCGGGTGGCGGTGTGTCCTCGAAGTCGCCGGCGCTGACCCGCAGGCGGCGCAGGAGGCGGCTCAGCTGCTCCAGCTCCCGGGCCGAGAGGCCGTCCATGGCGAAGGACACGGCGGTGACCGCCCGGGTCGCCTCCTCCACCACCGCCCGGCCCTGGTCGGTGATCTCGGCCAGCGTGGTGCGCCGGTCGGTGGCGTGGGGGACCCGGCGCACGAAGCCGGACCCTTCCAGGCGGTCGATGATGTTGGTCACCGAGGTGGGGTGGATCATGAGCCGGTCGCCCATCTTTCCGAGCGGCAGCGAGCCCTTGCGGGAGAACTGCAGCAGGACGAGCGCCTCGTAGCGGGCGAAGGTCAGGTCGAGGGGCGCCACCGCCTCGTCCACCGCCGCCAGCACGATCTGGGCCGCCCGCATGATCGAGGTGGCGGCGGCCATGGCGTCGCCGCGCTCCCAGCGGGCGTCCCAGTGGCCGCGGGCCTCAGCGATGGGGTCGAATGGCAGCCTGCGCTTGCCGGGCATGACTTCAGGGTATCGCGTTATCAGCAAAAATCCTAGGTAGACGGATAGTTGGACGTCCAAGTAATATGACGATGATCGTGAGCGCATCCTCCCTGGGAAAGGCGGATCTCTGATGAGTCCCCGTGACGATCTGCACGTTCCCGTCCACCCGGTGCGCATCGTCACCGCCGCCAGCCTCTTCGACGGCCACGACGCCTCCATCAACATCATGCGGCGCATCCTGCAGTCCCAGGGGGCGGAGGTCATCCACCTCGGGCACAACCGCTCCGTCGGCGAGGTGCTCACCGCCTGCCTGCAGGAGGACGCCTCCGGCGTGGCCGTGTCGTCCTACCAGGGCGGCCACATGGAGTACTTCCGCTACCTGGTGGACGAGCTCGCCGCCCGGGGCGCGGGGCACGTCAAGGTGTACGGGGGCGGCGGGGGCACCATCGTGGCCCACGAGATCCGCGACCTCGAGGGTTCCGGGGTGCAGAAGATCTTCTCCCCCGAGGACGGCCAGCGCCTCGGCCTGGTCGGGATGATCAACACCATCGTCGCCGACTGCGACGTGGACCTCGCCGATGATGTCCCCAGTTCTCTCGACGAGGTCTACGCCGGCGACCACCGGGCCCTGGCCCGGGCCGTCACGGTGCTCGAGGCGGGGAAGATGCCCGAGGCGCTCCTGGCCGAGCTGCGCCAGGCCGCCGGCGCCCGGTCGGTGCCCGTCCTCGGCATCACCGGCACCGGGGGGTCGGGCAAGTCGTCGCTCACCGACGAGATCCTGCGGCGCTTCCGCCTCGACCAGGAGGACAAGCTCCGCATCGCCGTCCTGGCCGTGGACCCCACCCGCCGGCGGGGCGGCGGCGCCCTGCTCGGCGACCGCATCCGCATGAACACCCTCGACTCGCCCCAGATCTACTTCCGGTCGATGGCCACCCGGGGCGCCAAGGAGCTGCCCGAGGGCCTCGACGACGTCATCTGCGCCCTCAAGGCCGCCGGCCACGACCTGATCGTGGTGGAGACCCCCGGCATCGGCCAGGGCGACGCCGCCATCGT
>JBOGFO010000503.1:0-9445 GCA_050743445.1 Acidimicrobiia bacterium | reverse complement strand
TCCCACCGCTCGTCGGGCACGCCGACCACGGCCGCCTCCACCACGTCGGGGTGGGCCATGAGCTCGCCCTCCAGCTCCACCGACGAGATCCATTCGCCACCCGACTTGATGACGTCCTTGGCCCGGGCGGTGATCTGGACGAACCCCTTGGCGTCGACGCTGCCCACGTCGCCGGTGCGCAGCCAGCCGTCGTCGAACTTGGCCGGGTCATCGTCCTTGTAGTAGCTGGCCGTGATCCACGGGCCCCGCACCTGGATCTCGCCCACCGCCTCGCCGTCCCAGGGCAGGACCTTGCCGTCGTCGTCGACGATGCGCAGTTCCACGCCGGCCACCACCCGACCCGTTTTCGTCCGCCACTGCATCTCGTCCTCGGGGGGAGTCCCCCGGGGCGGGTGGGCCACCGCCCCCAACGGGCTGGTCTCGGTCATGCCCCAGGCCTGGATGATGCGCACGCCGTGGCGCTCCTGGAAGGCCTCCATCAGGTGGCGGGGGACGGCCGAGCCGCCGCAGGGCACCAGCCGGATGGAGGAGAAGTCGACGGTGTTGGCGTCGGCGTAGCGCAGGATGTCCGCCCACACGGTGGGAACCGCCCCCGAGATGGTGGGGCGCTCGGCCTCGATCAGCTTGCACAGGGGCTCGCCCTGGAGGAACCGGCCCGGCATGATGAAATCGGCCCCGGTCATCCAGCCGGCATAGGGGAGTCCCCAGGCGTTGGCGTGGAACATGGGGACGATGGGCAGGATGCGGTCGCTCTCGCTCAGCCCGAACGACGCTCCCGAGCACTCGGCCAGCGAGTGCAGGTAGGTCGACCGGTGGCTGTAGACCACGCCCTTGGGGTTGCCGGTGGTCCCGCTCGTGTAGCACATGGCCGCGGCCGACCGTTCGTCGACCTCGGGCCAGTCGTAGCCCGGCTCTTCGGCGGCGAGCAGCTCCTCGTAGGACAGGACGGATCCGCCCAGGGCGCTCCCGTCAGCTGTGCCTTGGGGGGCACCCCCAGCCCCGGGGCCGATCACGATGAAGTGCTCCACCGTCTTGAGCTCCTCGGCCACCTTGGCCAGCAAGGGGATGAGGGTGGCGTCGACGAGGATCACCTTGTCCTCGGCGTGGTTCACGATGTAGGTCAGCTGCTCCGGGAAGAGCCGCAGGTTCAGCGTGTGGAGCACCGCCCCCATGCAGGGCACGGCGAAGTACGCCTCCAGGTGTTCCTGGGTGTTCCAGGCGAAGGTCCCCACCCGGTCGCCCTCACCTACACCCAGGCGGCCCAGGGCGGCGGCCAGGCGTTCGGCGCGTTCCGCCACGTCGGCGAAGCTGGCCCGACGGGAAGACTCGCCTTCGAAGGTGACCACTTCGCTCGCGCCGTACACGGCCCGGCCGTGACGGAAGATGGCGGTGATGGTGAGGGGGAAGTCCTGCATGGTGGAGAGCATGGGGGCCTGACCTCCAGACTGGGTGTGGGATCGCGACGTTAGTTTTCCGCGGGGATGCCCCGGACCTCGGGTCGGAGGTTCCCAGTCGTGACGGAAGGAAAACTCCCCGCCGCGGCAAACTTGTCCTCATGACGGTTGGGGAGGGGGGCATCGGCGTCCGTGTCGTGCGCGAGGCGCGCGGCCGGGTGACGGGCGACGGGGTGGAGCTGGCCTACGGCTTCTGGCCCGGCCGGGGCATGCCCATCGTGGCCGTCCATGCCCTGACCACCTCGTACAAGACCTTCGTCGGGATCGGCGAACGTCTGGCCGGCCGGCGTCCCCTGTTCGCTCCCGACCTGCGGGGCCGGGGCGACTCCGACAAGCCCACCGGCCCCTACGGCTTGACCGTCCATGCCTCCGACCTGGCCGCCGCCATGCGGGCCATCGGGATCGGCCCCGCCGTCGTGGTCGGTCATTCCATGGGTGCCTACGTGGCCACCGCGCTGGCGGCCGAGCACCCCGACCTCGTCGCCGGGGTCGTGCTCCTCGATGGAGGTCATCCGCCCGACCTGCCGCCCGGTCTCGATCCCGACACCCACCTCGACCAGATCCTGGGACCGGTCATCGATCGGCTCCATCAGAACTTCGCCTCGCTCGACGAGTACCTGGACGCCTGGCGGCGGCTGCCCACCTTCGCCGGCCGCGCCGGAAAGCCGGTATGGGGGGCGTGGGTGGAGTCGTATCTGACCTACGACCTCGGCCGGTTCAACGGGAACCTGCGACCCAAGGCGTCGGAGGCCGGGGCCCGGGCCGACTTCGCCGACATGGGCGACCAGCGCGCGGCCGAGTACCGGTTGCGGGCGATCACTGTCCCCGTGATGACGATCCGGGCCGAGTCCGGGCTCGCTCCCGACCAGCCGCCCGTCCTGTCCGAGGCGGCGATGGCGCGGGTCCGGGACTGCTGTGGGGACGGTCTGGTCGACCACGTGGTGGCGGAGACCAACCACTACACCATCGCCCTGGCCGAGCCGGGAGCCTCCACCGTGGCCCAGCTCCTGGTCGACTTCGCCACCGACTGCGGCGTGTAGGTCCCGCGGCCCGCGGCCTAGGTGTGCGGGGCCGGTTGCTCGTCCGCGTGCGCGATGTGGCTCAGCTGCCGCCAGATCAGCACCACGAACAGCGCCGACCCGGCGAAGGCGAACCAGAACGGCGCGGTGACGCCCCAGTGCTGCGCGATCACGCCGCCGATCCCGGCCCCGACGACCAGGCCGCCGAAGACCCCGACCAGGTTCACGGCTCCCACCCGGCCTTGCAGCTCGGTCGGAACGGCTCGCTGCCGGATCGTGATGGAGGTGGTCCCCCAGACGAACGCGTGGGCGCCGAAAACGAAGAACACCGGCAGGGCGACGTAGGGCGACGACGTCGAGGCCAGCACCAGGTGGGTGAGGGTCTCGATGACCAGGCCGATCCGCATCAGGTCACCAAGGCTGATCCGGCGGGTGAGCCATCCGTACGACAACGTGCCGAGAAGGCCGCCGGCCGCACCCACGGTGGTCAGCAGCCCGAACCCGACGCTCCCGAGACCCAGGTGCTCGGTCGCGTACAGCACCAGCACGGACCAGGCGGCGCCGAAGGTGACGTTGAAGATCAGGATCGTCAACACCAGCGTCCGGACGGCGGCGTGGTGCCAGGCCCAACGGAACCCCTCGACGATGTCGTGCCAGACCGGCGTCTCCTCGTCGGGCGACCGGCTGTGACGAGGGAGCTGGAGGCGGGCGATGAGGACGACGGCGAGCAGGCCGACCACCGCCTGGGTGGCGAACGGGATGAACTGGCCCGCCGTGAAGAGGAACGCCCCGAGCGGCGGTGCCGCCAGCTGGTTGATCGTGATGAAGCCGGTCTGCAGCCGGGCGTTGGCGATCGCCAGGTCGTCACGGGCGACGAGCATCGGAAGCAAGGTGCTCGACGCGTTGTCGGCGAACACCTCCGCCGTGCCGAGCAGGAACATCGCGACCAGCACCAGGGTGATCGGCGCCGCGTCGACGGCAACGGCCGCCGCCAGCAGCAGGAGGACGACGACGCGCATCAGGTCGACCGTGACGATGATCAGCCGCCGGTCGAGCCGGTCGGTCAGCGCGCCGGCCCACAGCCCGAAGACCAGCGGCGGTGCCCACTGGAGCAACGCCGCCAGGGCGACCAGGAAGGCCTGGTCGGTCTTGGAAGCCACGAGCAACGGCCCGGCGGCCAGGGCCATGCCGTCGCCGACGTTGCTGGTCCACGACGAGGCCAGCAGCAGCCGGAAGCCGCGGCCGAGGCGAGCTGGGGCGAGCCGGTCGAGCAGGCGCGTCACGACCCGGCACGCTAGGGGCCGTCAGAACACCGGCAGGACGTCGCGGGACGCGCGCTCCCGGCGGGCCAGAGCCCGGATGACGGCGAGGTCTCCGTGGGCGGTGCGGGCCGTGGCCAGGAGGACGTCGAGGACGGCGGCCGTCGCCCCGGGGGCGGGTTCGGGCGGTTCCAGGCCCACGCTGGCGGCGAGGTCGTCGGCGTGGACGACCAGCTCGAGCACCCGGGTGCGCACGAAATCCTCGAGCCGGACGGCGGCCGAGATGACGGGACGCAGGTCGAGGGTCCGGTCAGCGCGCTCGTCCCCCAACCGGCTACAGAGGCGCTCGACGATCCCTTGGAGCTGCTCCGCGGCCAGGGTGGGACCGGGGCGGGCCGCTTCCTCCGACAGGTCCCGGATGACGTCGTGGATCGGGCTCCGCTCGGGCCCGGTGATCTTGAAGCTGGCGTAGTAGTCGCCCAGTCCGAGGACGGGTACGTCGGAGGGTTCCCCGGTGTCCAGCATGGGCTCCAACCAGCCCACGGCCATGGTGACGTGCCCCACGATCCCGCCGACGCTGTAGCCCGACAGGGCGCTGGGCTCATCCCAGCGGGCGATGACCTCGGGAGCATCGAGCAGCCGGTCGAACGTCTCGGCGGCGGCGAAGAACGCGTGCGTGACCTCGTCCCAGGACATCGGGCCCTCCTCCCCGGGGCGCAGTATGGAACAAAGGCGGCGATTTGTCCCCGGACGGGGCATCGAGGGTGCCGGTTCGGGTAAGGGGGAACTCGGTGGGAGTCGTCGCTACCGGCCAGGTAACCTGCCGGTAACCAGGCGCCGACCGCCCGGGTGCGGGGTGACCCCGAAGATTTGGGGGGAAGCGTGTGAGCGAAGCCGAGCAGCGGGCGGTGATCACAGGGCAGGGGCGCCCCATCACCATTCCCGCCGCCCCGCCCCCGGATGTCTTCGAGCCCGAGGGCGACCGGATCCGCTTCCCCAACCCCTTCAGGCCGGTTGTCCGGGGCCTCACCCAGACCGGCGAGATGCTGTGGCTCTTCCTGCTGGTGACCAAGGAGGCCGTGACCCGGCCCCGGGGCTACTGGGGTGACGTCCGGGACCAGATGTACTCCATCCTGCGCCTGTGCTGGGTGCCGATGATCATCTCCACCTTCGCCTTCGGCTTCGGTGCCCCCGGCCTCCAGGCGCTCAACTTCTTCGCCATCTTCGGCATCCCCGAGCGGCTCGGCTCCTTCTTCATCATGGCCTCGGTGCGGGAGTTCGCCCCCTGGATCAACGCCATGGTGGTGGCCGGCGTGGTCGGCACCGCCATCACCGCCGACCTCGGCGCCCGCCGCATCCGGGAGGAGATCGACGCCATGGAGGTGCTGGGCGTCGATCCCATCCGCGCGCTCATCCTGCCCCGGGTCGTGGCCCTGTTCTTCATGACCGGCCTGCTCGACATCGTGGCCCTGCTCTTCGGGACCCTGGGCGGCTTCGTGGCCGCCGTGGCCGTGGGCGACGCGACCCCGGCCGCGTTCATCGACAACTTCTTCGACAACGCCACCCTCCCTGATCTGTGGGGCAGCGTCGGGAAGACGGCGCTCTTCGGCCTCATCGTCGGGGTCGTCTGCTGCTACAAGGGGTTCCGGGCCGAGGGCGGTCCGGCCGGCGTGGGCCGGGCCGTGAACCAGGCCGTCGTCATCGCCTTCGCCGGCATCTGGATCTTCAACTACGTGTTCACCACCATCCTCCTCGGGCTCAACCCCGGCATGCAGGTGTTCAAGTGACCACCGTCCACTCCGACAAGCCGGGCGACGGCGCCCCGCCGCTCTCCGGCAGCGAGTTCGACTCGCCCGAGGCGAACTGGACGGTGCTCGGCCCGGGCACGCTGGTGGGGAAGGCCAAGGGTGCGTTGGAGACGGCGGGGGACATCACCCGCTTCTCCTTCGAGGCCATCCGGGCCATTCCCATGCTGCGGCTCTATCCCTCGGAGCTCTTCCGCCAGGCGGCGATCCTCATCGTCTCCTCCGGCTTCATCGTCTGGCTGATGGAGTTCGTCATCGGGCTGCAGTGCGGCCTCGAAGGCAACTACACGCTCAAGCAGATCGGGGCGCCGGCCTACTCGGCCATCTTCTCGGCCTGGTGCGCCATCCGGGAGATGGCCCCCTACATGTGGGGCTACATCCTCGCCGCCAAGGTGGGCTGCGGCCTGGTGGCCGAGATCGGCTCCATGCGGATCTCCGAGGAGATCGACGCCCTCGAGGTCATCGGCGTGCGGCCCATGGCCTACATCGTCGCCAGCCGGGTGGTCGGGGCCTGGATCGCCCTGCCCTTCCTCTACATCATCGGGCTCGGGATCATGTACTTCGACGAGTGGCTCGTCGTGGTCAAGCAGCTGGGCGAGGTGTCCAACGGCGGCTACCTCAACCTCTTCTGGCTGTTCCAGAACCCGACCGACTTCTTCTACTCCCTGCTCAAGATCATGGCCATGGGCACGGCCATCGTCTTCGTCGGCTGCTACTACGGCTACAAGGCCCGGGGCGGGCCGGTCGGGGTGGGCTGGAACACCGCCAAGTCGATGATGCTGAACATGGTCCTCGTCCACGTGATCGGGATGTTCGGGACGCAGCTGTTCTGGGGTCTGTCCCCCAACGCTCCCATCGCCAACTAAGGAGAGGTATGGCGTCCTCCGTCGCCATCGAGGTTGACGACCTCTACAAGGCCTTCAACGGCTCCGACGTGCTCAGCGGCCTCACCGTCGACTTCGTCGAGGACGCCATCACCACCGTCCTGGGGCCGTCGGGCACGGGCAAGAGCGTGCTCCTCAAGCACATCGTTGCCCTCCTCTACCCCGATGCCGGTGACATCCGGGTCTTCGGGCGCAGCGTCACCAAGATGAACGACGACGAGCTCTTCACCATGCGGGAGGGCTTCGGGGTCCTGTTCCAGGACGGGGCCCTGTTCGGGTCCATGAACATCTACGACAACATCGCCTTCCCGCTGCGCAAGCACACCAAGCTCCCCGAGGACAAGATCCGGGCCGTCATCCACCAGCGGCTGAAGGAGGTCGGGCTCGAGGGCGCCACCGCCAAGATGCCCAACGAGATCTCCGGGGGTATGCGCAAGCGGGCCGGGTTCGCCCGGGCGCTCGTCCTCAACCCCAAGATCGTCCTCTTCGACGAGCCCGACTCGGGGCTCGACCCGGTCCGCACGAGCCTGCTCTGCGACCTGATCCAGGAGGTGCACCGCCAGCACGGCGGGACCTACGTGCTGGTGACCCACAACACGGCCACGGCCGAGAAGGTCTCCGACTACATCGGGTTGCTGTGGCAGGGCCGGCTGGCCCACTACGGGCCCACCGAGGAGGCGTTCGCGTCCGAGGATCCCTTCGTCCGCCAGTTCCTGGCCGGCGAGTCGGCCGGCCCGCTGGGGATGGACTGAGCCGGCCGATGGGTCAGCGCCGGCTGGCGATCGTGGGAGCAGCGGTGCTGGCCGCCGGGCTCCTGACCGCGGCCGGCATGGCCTGGCTCGGGGGCGGAGGCGGGTACCACGTCACCTTCGTGTTCCCGCACGCCACCAACCTCGTCGCCGGCAGCAGGGTCCAGATCGACGGGTTCTCCGCCGGGGGCGTCCAAGAGCTCGAGGTCCGCGACGGCAAGGCCCTGGTGAGCGTCTCCATCGACGACCGGCACGTCCCGCTTCCCGCCGGCACCACCGCCCGGATCGATTACCAGTCGCTCCCCGGCGAGCGCATCGTGGCCATCACTCCCGGCCCCGATTCGAACGCCCCCCTGCCCGACGGGGCGATGATCACCGGGAACACGGCCCGGGTGGACCTCGACCAGATCCTCACCGCCCTCGATCCGGACACCCGCGCCGCCCTCCGCCGGCTCCTTCCCGAACTCGACGCCACCCTGGCCGGACACGAGGACGAGCTGGGCGCCACGCTGGAGGCGTCCGGTCCGGCCCTCCACGCCCTCACCGACGTGCTGGCCGCCATCGGCGAGGACGGGCCCGCCCTCCACCGGCTCCTCGGCTCGGTCCGGGACATGTCCGAGCGGCTGGTGGCCCGCAAGGACGCGGTGCGCCAGACCATCGACGGTTTCGACCGCAACGTGAACGCCATCGCCGGGCACAGCGAGCAGCTGGCCCAGGGCCTCGACGGCCTGCCCGGAACCCTCGCCGCCGCCGACCGGGTGCTGGGACAGGTCCCGGCCACGGCCGCCGCCGCGCTGCCCCTGCTCCGGGACCTGCTGCCGGCGGCCGAGGCGCTTCCGGCCACGGCCCGCGACCTGCGCCCGTTCCTGGCCGAGCTGCGGCCGGCCCTCGCCGACCTGCGGCCGGTGCTGTCCTCACTGGCTGCCGTCCTGGACGAGACCCCGGCGCTCCTCGACACCGTCCACGACGTCGTGCCTCCCTTCACGGGGGTGCTGTCCTCGCTGCTGCCCGCCATCGACTTACTGCGGCCCTACACGCCCGAGCTGGCCGGCGTCCTGGCCAACCTGGCCTCCGCCTCGGCCAACTTCGATGCCAACGGCCACTTCCTGCGGGTGTGGACCACCGGCGGCACGTCCACCCTGGTCGGCGCGCCCGACCTCAGCCCGCTCGTCGATCCGATGCCCGACCGCCGTCCGGGCGAGCTGGAGGGCCAGCCGGTCACCGACGCCACCGGGAGCCGGCTCCGGTGAAGCGGCGTCCGCTCCCGCTCCTGACCGCCACGCTGCTGGTGTCGGTGCTGGCCGGTGGGGTTGGGGCCCAGTCGACCCGCTCGGGCGTCGAGGTCACGGCCGAGTTCGCCGACGCCGGCGCCATCATCCCGGGCAATGACGTCTTCGTCGACGGCGTGAAGGCGGGAGCGATCCGGCACCTCCGGCTGGTGGACGGGACGGCCCGCGTCACCTTCGGGGTCGACGCCCCCTTCACCCCGCTCCACGAGGACGCCACCGCCACCATCCGATCGGTGAGCCTGCTCGGGGAGCGCTACCTCGACCTGACCCGGGGAACCCCCTCGGCCCCCACGCTGCCCGACGGGGGCGTGATCCCCCGGTCCAATACCGAGCGGGCGGTGGAGCTCCAGGAGATCCTCGACGTCGTCGACCAGCCCACCGGCACGGCACTGGCCGCCCTCATCGTGGCCTTCGGCGAGGGCCTGGCGGCCCGGGGTGAGGACGCCGCCGCCGCCATCGACGCCATGGAGCCCGCCCTGACCGAGACGGCCCGCCTCCTCGACATCCTCGGCGCTCACAACCAGCTGCTCCAGACCCTCATCGACCGGGCCGAGCCGGTGGTCGGCGCCCTGGCCGCCGAGCGGGGAGCCCGCCTCGACCACCTGGTGGGTGCCACCGACGATCTCCTGGCTGCCACCGCCGCCGGCCGCCCCGAGCTCGAGGGTGCCCTGCAGCGCCTCCCCGGCGCCCTCAGCACGGCCCGGGCGGCGCTGGTGGACCTCTCCAACCTGGCCGGTCAGACCACACCGGTGCTGGCCTCGCTGCGGCCCGTCACCGGGGACCTGCGCCAGATCGCCATCGAGCTGGGCAACTTCGCCGATGTCGCCGGCCCCGCCCTGGCCAGTGCCGACCCGGTCCTGGAGCGGGCCCGGGAGCTGGTGGCGGCCGCCGCCCCGGTGACAGCCGACCTGCGGGCCGCCGCCGGCGACGTGGAGACCGCGGCCAAGGCCACCCGCACGATCGTCGAGGCCCTGCCCGAGGACGCC
>JBOGFO010000502.1:0-5747 GCA_050743445.1 Acidimicrobiia bacterium | reverse complement strand
GCGGGAGCGTCCGCCAGCTCCTCAGGGGTCATTCGGGCAGGCCGAGGCGCCGGGAGACCTGGCGCACTTCCTCCCTCCGCTTCACCGGGTCGATGGGGCTCTGGATCATGCCCTCGCGCTTGAGGCGCTCGGTGACCTCGGGGATCTCCTCCCAGGGCGTGCCGTACTTGCCAAAGTGGAACACGCTGGAGAGGGGACGGCGGGGCCGCTGGCCACCGGTGAGGGGGTCCTCGGCGGGGTACCCGACGTGCATGACCCAGCCCGGCAGCCAGTGGTCGGGGACGTCGAAGGCCGTCTTGGCCACTTCGGTGTTGAACGCCGTGAACAGCACCCCGAGGCCCTCGTCCACGCCGGCCAGCAGGCCCTGGCACATGGCCACGCCGGTCTCCAGGGCGCCCATGTAGGCGACCGTGCCGGGGTCGCTGGAGATGGGCTTGAGGATGGTGGCGTAGACGACCTCGTCGACGTAGGCGTGGGACCAGCCGTGGCTGGGGTTGAGCGCCCCGAGGTCGACCAGCTCCTTGAGGCGGTCCTGGGCTCCGTCGATGTAGGTGAGGTCGAGGTAGAAGAAGATGTGGACCGGGGCGAGGTCCATGTCGGCGGTGGTGGTGGGGGTCTTCAGCTGCTGGAGCGTCTCGTCGGGGATGTCGTCGCGGTAGACCACGATCCCCTTGCAGAAGTCGGCGTTGACGGCCCGGGAGGAACGGTTCACCGCTTCCAGGATGACCTGGATCTTCTCCTTCTCCACCGGCTTGTCAGGGTCGAAGTAGCGGATGCTGCGGCGGTTGCCGATGACCTGCTTGAACTCCATTGGATCCTCCCTGCTCGGGCTTCTGACGTACTCGGGCTAACGGGACAGAACGCTGATGACGATGGCCGCGGGGTCGGTACCGAGGAACCCGCCGCCGTTCTCGGCCAGGGCGACCTGCGCCCCTTCCACCTGGCGGGCGCCGCACCGGCCCCGCAGCTGGTCGGTCAGCTCCACCAGTTGGGCGCAGCCGGTGGCCCCGATGGGATGGCCCTTGGAGAGCAGCCCGCCGCTGGGGTTGACCGGCACCCGGCCCCCGAGGGCGGTGGCCCCGGAGGCGAGGAGCTTGGGGCCGTCGCCGGGCGGGCACAGCCCCAGGTCTTCGTAGATCATGAGCTCGGCGGGGGCGGCGGCGTCGTGGACCTCGCACACGTCGAGGTCCTCGGGAGTCACGCCGGCCACCTCGTAGGCCCGGCGCACGGCCCGCTCGACGGCGCCTTCCTGGTCGGGGGTGCGGTCCCGGCCCGACACCAGCACGGTGGAGCGGATCTTGACCGCGTCGGCGCCGAGGCGGCGGACGGCGTCCTCGGAGGCGACCACGATGGCGGCCGATCCGTCGCCGATGGGGGAGCACATGAGCAGGGTCAGGGGAGCGGAGATCTCCCGGCTGGCCAGGACCTCCTCGACGGTGATGTCGGCGCCGTACTGGGCCTTGGGGTTGTGCTTGCCGTTGCCCTGGTTCTTGACCGCGATGCGGGCGAAGTCTTCGGCGGTGGCCCCGCTCTGGCTCATGTAGTGCTTGGTCATGAGGGCGTAGATGTCCATGAACGGCGACTTCCCACTCTGCTTGTTTTCCCGGGGGGCCCCTGCACCCCCCTCCTCCGGAGCATGGGGCCCCTGCCCCATGCCCGGCCGTTCCGCGGTTGAGGGCATGGCGGCGAGCAGGACGCGGTTGAGGGCGTCCTTGGCCGTCCCGATGGTGTCGAGGTCCACGGCGGTGCCGATGGCGGCGAAGCTGCGGGCCTTGTCGGCGTGGGTGAGCTTCTCCGAGCCGATGGCCAGGGCGATCTCGGCCGCGCCCGACGACACCGCCATCCAGGCGAGGTAGAAGGCACTGGAGGCCGAGGCACAGGCGTTCTCCACGTTGACGATGGGCACGCCCAGCACCCCGGTGTTGCGCAGGGCGACCTGGCCCCGGATCATCTCCTGGCCGGTCAGGATGCCGGCGGTGGCGTTGGAGAAGAAGGCCATGTCGATGTCGCCCGGCTGGGCGCCGGCGTCGGCCAAGGCCTCGGCGGTGGCCTCCTCGGCCAGGCTGCGGATGGTCGAGTCCATGAACTTGCCGAACCGGGTCATCCCCGCGCCGGCGATGTACGTGTCACGCATCAGATCACCTCTCTCTCGGGGACACCCCGCGCCCCGGGCGCTCCACCTTGTACCCGACCGTCTCGCGATCCCACGTGTCGGGGGTGAGGCCCCGGGCCTTGAGGGCGGTGTACTGGATGCGGTGCGTCTCGGTCTTGGGCAGGGCGTCGACGAACTCGACGTAGCGGGGGACGGCGTAGTGGGCCATCTTCCCGGAGCAGAAGTCGAGGATGGACTCGGGACTGGGGCTGGCCCCGGGCTGGGTGACGATGGCCACCTTCACCTCGTCCTCGCCCAGGTCGGACCTGACCGCGTGGGCGCCCGACTCGAGCACGTCGGGATGCTGGTTGACCACCGTCTCGATCTCCCAGGCGGAGATGTTCTCGCCCAGGCGGCGCATGGACTCCTTCTTGCGGCCCTTGTAGTACCACCAGCCGTCCTCGTCGACGACGGCCAGGTCACCGGAGTGGAACCAGCCACCCCGGTAGGCCTCAGCGGTGGCCTCGGGCAGCTTGTGATAGTGGGTGAGCTGGCCCATGGGGTGGCGGAACACGACCTCGCCGACCTTCCCGGGGGGCAGCGGCTGGTCGTCGTCGTCGACCACGGCGAAGTCGATGTTGGCGAAGGGCTTGCCCATGGAGCCGACCTTGCCCTCGGTGTTGAGCAGGAAGCCGGGCGAGTCGACCATGCCGTAGAACTCGACGATCTTGACGGCGAAGCGCTCCTCGAACTCGCGCCACCGGTCGGGCGGGGCGGCGGCCGACAGGACGATGCGGATCGGGTTGTCGGCGTCGTTCGGCTTCGGGGGCTGCTTGAGGAGGATGGAGAGGATCCCGCCCAGGGCGTTGAACTCGACCGCCTCGTAGCGGCGGCAGTCGTCCCAGAACCGGGAGGCGGAGAAGCGCTCGGCCAGGGCCAGCTTGGCGTCGAGGAGGATCGAGCCGAGCATGGTGATGAGCAGGGCGTTGCCATGGAACAGGGGCAGGGGCGTGTACATCGTCTCGCCCGGCTTCACCCCGGTGGCGCCGAGGATGGTGGCCAGCGGGCTGGTGTCGTACTTGGTGGCCACCACGCCCTTGGGCGGGCCGGTGGTGCCCGAGGTGTACATCATGCCGACGCCGCCGCTGGGCTCGGCCAGCTCGACGTCGGGTTCGGTGTCGGGCGCCTCCATGAGGCGGTCGAAGTCCCAGTCGATGCCGTCGCCGGCCTTGCCGTCGAGGACGACGGTGGAGCGCAGCTCGGGACACTGGCTCTTGACGGCCAGCAGGGCGTCGCGCAGGTCCTCGTGGACCACGGTGGCTACGGCGTCGGAGTCGGAGAGGATGTGGGCCAGCGTCTGGCCCCGCTGCGAGGTGTTGACCGGGACCGAGTGGGCCCCGATGAAGATGATCCCCAGGTGGGCCCAGATGAACTCCGGCGAGTTGGGCAGGAGCAGGGCCACCTTCTCGCCCGGCTGCACGCCGAGCTCGAGGAAGCCGTTGGCCGCCCGCTGGACGTTGGAGAGCACCTCGTGCCAGGGGACCTCCTCGTCCTTCCACTTGAGCCAGGTGGCCTCCGGGTGGTCCGCCACCCGCTTGCGCATCGCCTGTTCGATCGGACCCTGGGCTCGAGCCACTCGACCACCCCCGTTGACGGAGAGGGGCGCGCTCATGCGCCCCCGGCCTGAACGTAGGGAAGCTACCCGTGACCGTCAAGGCGACAAGCGCCTTACGGCCCAGAACCCGTAACGATTACGGATAAGGGTCAGCGGGGGGAAGCGACCCGGCGCCGGGAGATACCCACCGGGGTGGGGTCGGGCGGCGGCATCGGAAGGCGCCGGCCGGCCGTCCGCACCCGGCCGTAGACGGTGGTGCGCTGCTCCAGGGGCCGGCCCAGCGGGGCCACCACCTCGAGCAGATCCTCCTCTTCCACGCCCTGGCCGTGCTCGGCCCCCGCCGCCCGGGAGATGTTCTCGTTCATGAGGGTGCCGCCCAGGTCGTTGCAGCCGGCCTGGAGGGCCTGGCGGGCCCCGGTGAGGCCCATCTTCACCCACGACACCTGGATGTTGTCGATCCAGTTGTGCATGGCGATGCGGGCCACGGAGTGGATGAGCAGCGTCTCCCGGAAGGTCGGCCCCGGGCGGGCCCGGCGCTGCAGGAAGATGGGGGACGCCATGTGCACGAAGGGGAGCGGTACCACCTCGGTGAACCCGCCCGTCTCCTTCTGCAGGGCGCGGGCCCGGACCAGGTGGCGGGCGATGTGGACCGGCCGCTCGACGTGGCCGAACATGATCGTCACGTTGGAGCGCAGGCCGACGGAGTGAGCCACCCGGTGGACCTCGAGCCATTCCTCGGTGTTGACCTTGTCGGGGCAGATGACGGCCCGGACCTCGTCGTCGAGGATCTCGGCGGCCGTGCCCGGCAGGGTGGCCAGGCCCGCGGCCTTCATGGTGGTGAGGTACTCGGCCAGGTCCACGCCCAGGCGCCGGGCGCCCTCGTGGACCTCGAGGGCGGTGAAGCCGTGGATGTGGATGTCGGGCGCCACCGCCTTCACGGCCTTGGTCACCTCGAGGTAGTAGTCGCCGTCGAAGCTCGGGTGGATGCCGCCCTGGAGGCACACCTCGGTGGCGCCGCAGTCCACGGCCTCCAGCACCCGGCGCTGGATCTCCTCCATGTCGAGCAGGTAGGGGTCGCCCCGGAGGTTGAGCGACAGCGGCCCCTTGGAGAAGGCGCAGAAGCGGCACTTGAACGTGCACACGTTGGTGTAGTTGATGTTCCGGTTGCGGACGAAGGTGACGACGTCGCCGACCACCTGGCGGCGCAGGTCGTCGGCCAGGCCTGCCACCGCCACCAGATCCGCGCCCCGGGCACCGAGGAGGGTCTCGATCTCGTCGACCCCGACCTCCTGGCCGAGCCCGACGCCGGCCAGCACCTCGCCCACGGGCCCGCCCGTCCGGGGTGTGCCCCCCAGCAGCTGGGGCGGCTCGTCATGGCCACCCGCCGACCAGGGACTCTCGATTCCGGGGGACACCCCCTTCCCCCCATCGATTCCGGGGGACACCCCCTTGCCCCCGGGGCGGGCCATACCCTCGCCGTCGGAGGCGCACATGACGGCGAAGCGCACGTCGGGATGCAGCCATTCGTCGGGGCGGGTGACGTAGGCGGGGTAGACGGTGAGCCGGGGGGCGAGCACCTTGCCCGCCGCCTCGGTGGCGAGCCGCAGCCGCTCCAGCTCGGGCCAGGGCCGCTCCGGGTTGACGTGGTCGGGGGTGACGGGCGACACGCCGCCCCAGTCGTCGATGCCGGCGGCGACGAGCGCCCCCAGATCCGAGGCCAGGTTGGGCGGGGCCTGAAGATGGATGGTCTCGGGGAGGAGGAGGCGGGCGGCGGCCACCGTCCAGAGCATCTCCTCCTCGGGGCAGGGCGGGTGACCGGCCATCCCGGTGCCCGGCTTGGGCAGGAAGTTCTGGACGATCACCTCCTGGATGTGACCGTGACGGGCGTGGCTGGCGGCGATGGCGGCCACCGTGTCGAGGCGCTCCTCCCTGGTCTCCCCGATGCCCACCAGCAGCCCGGTGGTGAAGGGGATGCGGGCCGCACCGGCCGCCTCGAGGGTGGCCAGGCGTCGCTCCGGGGTCTTGTCCGGCGCCCGGTGG
>JBOGFO010000501.1:0-7717 GCA_050743445.1 Acidimicrobiia bacterium | reverse complement strand
CGACGTAGGGGTGGGCGCCCGCCGGCGCCGGGGCCAGGAGGATGGAGAAGGACGCGAGCGTGACCACGGCGATTCGCCGTGGCCACGCCCTCCGTTCAGCTGACTGCATGGTCGGGGAGTGTGGCATAACCCGCCAGCAGGCTGGTCGCGGACCCCCCGTCCGGGATCAACTCGGGGTGACGAACACCATCGAGTGGGGCTTGTAGAACCCGCCGTTGGCGTGGCCAGGCCAGTCACGGCGGTTGAAGTCGATTCCCAGGGCGCCGGTGTTCTCGTCCCGGAAGTCGTTGTCGTAGCTCAGTGCGCCGGTAGCCGGGTCGACGTTGGCCATGTAGCAGCGGCGGTTGCCGTCGTAGCCGGTCCGGGCGACGAAGTAGTTGCAGAAAATCATCCGGGTCGGAGCCCCGGACTCGGTCAGCTGCCAGTTGTCGAGAGCGGCCCAGTGCGGGCCACCCGTGGTGTAGTCGTCCACCAGCAGGACGCTGGCGAGTTCGGGGCAATCGGCCTCGTCGCCACGACCCAGACCGATCTCGAGCGGCGTGTCGATGTTGCAGTCGACCGAGCCGTCAGCGGCGCTGGCGATCAGCTTCTCGATGTTGGCCACCCAGATCATCTTCGGGAACCCGTTGTCGAACACGTTGTTCGAACCGGGGTTGCGGCCGCCCACAGTCCGGAACAGGAACCGGTTGTCGTGGCTGACCTGGTGCCAGGCACCCCCGGCGCAGGCGCCGGGCTCGTAGTCCTGTGCACCGGCACCGAGGATGTCCCGGTCACCGTTCAGCCCGGCCAGCGCCATGCCGTCGTCGAAGACCTGCCTCCACTGGTCCGACGAGTCGGGCTGGACGTTGGTCATGTCGGGCAGGAAGAAGATCCCACCACCGCACATGGAGCCCGAGAAGATGCCCTTGGAGGGAGCGCGGGTCTTGGCGCCCTCCATGATGCCGAGGTTGTCGTGGGCCTCGTTGGCGGGCTTCTTCGGGCTCTTCGGCATGTGGGCCACCGAGATCAGCTCGGGGTGGCCGGGGTCCGAGATGTCCCAGATACGCGACGTCGGCCGCAGGTTGTGCTCGTTCACCTGCTTGATCGGGTCGGACCCGAGTTCGCGGGCGTCGGCGTAGTCGTTGCTGACCATGATGCCGAGGTCGGACCGGATCTGGATGCCGTGCGGGTTCCCGCAGGTCCCGGCCGGTCTGGCCTCCTCTACCGTGCAGGGCTCCGGGACGCCGTTGGGGTTGCCCCGCAGGACGGCCCCGAACTGGCTGGCGGGCGTCTCCGACTCCTGGACGAGGCCCTTGGCCGAATCCGGCTTGAACACCACGACCGATCCGGGCGAGCCGCCGTAGTTGGGCGGGACGTTGGGGCCACCCATGTAGGTGCCCATGGCCCGGCCGTCGGCGGTGAAGTCGTAGGCGTCGGGGAAGGACCCGGCCGGGTTCTCCTCGGGGCGCACGACGTTCTTCAGGGTGATGTTGGGAATATCGGAGACGTCCCAGATGCTGGTGACGTCGGTGAAGAGGTGCCCGGCGATGATCGGCTGGCCGGGGGTGCTCCACTCGTACTGCATGTGGTGCGGCTCACCCTCGATGCCGAACGGCGGCGGGACCTGGACGAAGTTGACCACCTTGCCGTAGTCGATGTTGCGGCTGCCGTCGGCGTTGAGCTTGCGGACGTCCACCACGACCATGGCGTCGAGGCCGGGAGCGAACTGCAGCGTGCCGACGTCGACCAGACCCTGCGGGTTGATCGCGCCCTGGTCGAGGAAGCGCATGGCGTAGTTGCCGTTGAAGTCACCGGCGTTGTTCTTGCCGGCCCAGATCACGGCGTACTCCGGTTTGGAGAGCGGGTCCGCGTCCTGGTTGGCCTCGTACTGAGCCATGGCCACATTCCGGCGCTCCATGGCGCCGGGGATGAGGTTCTGGACCACGTCAGGGACGTCATCCATGTTGTTGATGGCGTCGACACGGGACTGAGCGTCCTGCATGGCCGCGTACATGTCCTGCTCGCTCAGCTCGGTGCTTCCGGTCGAGCTACCGGGGTAGACACCCAGGAGCGCAACCGCTCCCGTGACGACGACGGCAATCTTGTGCCGGCGGATGAATTTCCTCACTCCAACCCCCCTCTGCTTTTTTCAGTGAACCCCCTGGTCAGCCAGGCCGGCCTGCAGGAGTCCTCGGTGATTCCGTGGTCGGCACCAGCGGCGCTGGGTCCGACGGGGGTGTGCCGTGTTCACAGAGGTCGATCACCCCTGTGTGTTGCGCCCCTCCCTCCCTCGCTCTTCTTTCGCCCTCGGGGCGGTAGGAGGAAAGCGGAACTGCGGCCGAGCGCGCCGAACATCTCCCCGTTCGGCTTGCACGCTCGCCACTCCGCCACCCCCCTGTCGACGGATGTTGCCTCGAGCGGTCCGCACTTCGTCGAGGTCGCGCCCGGAGGCGGAGCAGGTCCCAACGGCTTTGTGGCGCCGTCGGCTGGGGCCAGACTGCAAACGTTGCTCCGTTGCCCGGACTCCCCGGCGAACCGGGTCCGTTCCCTTCTCTGGGTTAGCTGTATGCGTATATGCGAGTGCCCCTGGGACACGTTGTAGCCAGTTCCTGAAGCGGTGTCAACGGTAGAGTCATAAGCCCCTACCGACATACGCCTGAACTGCCATTCCTATTGAGTGACCAATGGGTCGGTCGGCAAACTCCTGAGGAATTCCCGCTGGAAAACTCTGGAGCTTTACATGCTGGACCGGTTCAACTCGGTGAGAAACTGAGCAGGTCGGCGGTGAGACTGGAGTCATAGGTGAAGGTGAACGGGCCCTGCGCCCGGGACCCGTGGAGGACGTCCGTGAACCGGACCCAGATGGCCCGGGCGGGGTCGTACCAGTAGGTGCGCTGGCGGTTGTTGACCTCGGAGGACCCGGGCCGGCTCTTGCGGTCCGTCTCCACCTTCCAGGTCTCGACCGCCGCTCCGGCGACGGTGATGGTCTCCTTGCCGACCACCGTGACGGTCCAGTCCTCGGTCCGGCTGATCGACCCGTTGGACCGCCTCACCTCAGTGGTCCCCGACCTCGCCACACCCGGCTCCAGGGGGCGGGGGATCTGGAGCAGGGGCGGCTCGTAGTCGCCCTCGTTCGTCTCGGTGCGGGGGCCGAAGGTGACGGAGCCGCCCTCGAAGTCGAAGTAGACGCCATCGTTCCGGAACCCGACGATCTCGCGCTCCTCGTGCTCGTCTGAGTAGCGCAGATCGAAAACAAGCTGGTCAGATGCCAAACCTGGCCCTCGATGAACGACGGTCGTCATCCGCTCGGGGAACCTCCGGGACCCGAGGCCGGTCACCCGCTCGTCGCCGGCAACGGCGTAGGTGTACGTCCCCAGGGCCGGGAGCTCGGGACCGGCCGCTGGGGTGGAGGGCTGGGCCGGCGGCACCGTGGCCGGAGATCCGGTGGTCACGGTGGTCGCTGCCGCCGAGCCCGGGACCGGAGGACCCGTGGTCGTCGTCGCCGCCTTGGCGCCGGGTGCGGTGGTCGCCACCGCGCTCGACGCCGTCGTGGTCGGCGCCGAGGTCGACGAAGAGGAAGGATCGGAAGTGGGCGTCGCCCCGGTGGTGGTGGTCTCGGGGGGAGCCGGCGGAGCGTCCCCGCCGGCGAACAGCCCGCCCCGCCGGAAGGACGGCGGCTCGCGGTTGGTGATCTGGTAGACGAGGACGCCACCGGCCAGCAGCGCGAGCGCAGCAAATCCCGACAGCATCTTCATTCGAAACGACAGACCTTTGAGCACCCCAACCTCCACCCGGTCGGGCCCCCGCTCCCACCGGCGCAACCTCATATTACCGACGATCCCAGGCTTGTCGAGACGGGTCGGATCACCGACCCATTCTCAACAACTCCGGGCGACTTCATGAGATATCAGTCGAGAATGTGGTCTCATTTGTAATAACAAGGGAGCGCTATTGTCATTACAAGTACCCAACAGGGCCATCATCAGTCTGGTTGTCGTGACAAAAAGAAGGAGACGCCGGCGCTTCGAGCGACCGGCGTCTCCTTCGGTGACACCAGGGTTGACCCCCGGTGGACACCCCAAGGGCTCTATCCCTTGAAGTCCGACTTCGGGAGGGTCTTCACCACGACCGGGAACGTGGCCCCGCTGGCCGTCAGGACCTTGCGGGCCAGGTCGTCCGCCACGATGCCTTCGAACGGCTCGGCCTGCGGGATGATCTTGATCCCGTTGAGGAAGGCCCAGGACTTGTCGATGTGTTCCTGAGCCGCTTCGTCGACGATGAAGGGCATCCGGTTGCTCAGCCTATCCGGGTGGCCACCCTCGTCGGCCGCCTTGGTCTCGAACATGGAGTCCCACATGTCCTCGAGCGTGTAGCCCTCGGTCTGGTCCACAGCCAGCTGCGCAAGCTCCATGGCGTTGGCGGGATCCGCCATCCACTGCTGGGCCTCGAGCTCCGCCTTGAGGTAGCCCTCGACGACATCGGGGCGGGTGTCGAGGAGCTGCTTGGATGCGACCAGGAACCCACCGTCGTACTGGTCGAAGTCCACGCCACTGGCGACGCGCTTGGCGAGGCCCTCGTTGACCAGTCTCGCCGCCACGGGTTCCCAGACCGTCGCCCCGTCGATCCGGTCGTTCTGGAAGTTCGACGAGATGACCTCGATGCTCTGGTTCAGGTAGGCCGAGGGTTCGACACCCAGGTCCTCGAACACGGCTTGGGTGAAGCGGTCGGTGCAGCTTCCCGTAGGAGTCGCAACCGTCTTCCCGCCCATCCACTCCACCGCTTCCTCCGGGGACTTGAAGTCCGGCGCGTCGCTACCGACGAGGAAGATGTTGCACTGGTCCTGCGCCATGCCGAGCGTGGCGACGATGCGCAGGTCCCGGGTGTCACGCTTCGACGTCGCCACCAGCGACGGCATGTCGCCCATGTAGCCCATTTGCTGCTTGCCGGCCACCATTTGGTTCACGATGACCGCGCCCTGAAGGCCGACCTGGAAGGTGACGGTCGAGCCCTCGGGCAGGTGCTTCTTCCAGAACTCCTTACCCCGCATCGCCACGCCGGACCAGGCCTGTGTGTAGTAGGGCTGGTACCCGATCGTCAGGTTGATCGGCTGCCCCACCTTGCCGGCGCTGCTCGCCCCTGCGCCTTCATCGCCGCCATCGTCGCCGCCACCGCCACCACATGCCGGAGCTATCAGGAGCGCGGCAGCGACCAACGCTCGCAACCCGATCCAACGCCTCCCGCCCAGCTTCTCTTCAAACATTCCGTCTCCTCTAGAACGATCGGGGAGCTGTCGGCTCCCTGGCTCCCTCGGCGCTCAAGTATCCCGTTCAGATGGCTCGCTTCCACGGCATCATCTTGGTGCTCAGCATCCGGACGAGCGTGCTGGACAGGTATCCGGCGACACCCAGGCCGATCATCCCCACCACGACCTGGGGGATGGCACCGCCCAGGTACGAGTTCCAGATGAGGAAGCCGAGACCGCCGCCACCTTCAGTCGATCCCCCGCCGCCCCCGGAGATCATCTCGGCGGCGACCACGACCTGCCAGGTGATTCCCATGCCGACGACGGCGCCGGTGGCGATCGAGGGGAGCGTGGCCGGGAGCAGGACCTTGCGGAAGATCGTCCTCTTGTCGGCGCCCATGGAGCGGGCGGCCAGCAGGAAGCGACGGTCGATCTGCTCGGCACCACCGACGGTGTTGATCACGACCGTGAAGAAGGCACCCAGGAAGGTGACGAACGTGATGGAGAGCTCCTGGGTGGGCCAGAAGATGATCGCCGCCGGCACCCAGGCCAGCGGCGGGATGGGACGGAGGATTTCGAACGGCGGGAAGCAGATGGCCTTGGCCGTGGGGCTCACCGCCATGAGAAGGCCGAAGGGGATGCCGATGGCCATCGCCGCCAGGAAGCCCGACATCACCCGCACGAAGCTGAGGTAGGCGCTCTCCCAGAAGCCGGCTGTGCCCACGAGCTCCGCGAACGCTCCGGCGACGGCCGAGGGGGGTGGCAGGCGCGCCACGAACGGGAGCGACGGGCCGACCCATTCGTCGAAGCTCGTGACGACCTGCCAGAAGGCGACGAAGACGACCAGGCCGATGAGCCCTCGCCGCAACGCCGTCGCGCCCACCTTCTTGCGGACCTTCGCCAGGCCACCCGATGAGCGGCTCGACCGAGCCGGCGGTGTCGGAGCGGAGGGCTGGCGTACATCCTCGCCCGTTGGCGCCGTCGCCGTCGCCGTGCCGGCGGGTTCCGTGACAGCTTGCGAGTCTTTCATCTCAGCTTCGCGCCCCCTGGGTCACGCCATCTCCCGTTCACCGGCCTCGAAGGCCCGCTGCGCTTCGTCATGGACGGCGTCGACGACCTGGCCCATGAGGCCGCGGAAATCGTCCCTGGTCAACACGTGATAGTCACGGGGCCGGGGGATGTCGACGTCGATGCTCTCCTTGATCCGCCCTGGCCGCGTGGTCATCACCGAGACCTTGCTGCCGAGGAAGACCGCCTCCTCGACATCGTGGGTGATGAGGAAGAAGGTGCACTGGTTGTGGTCGTAGATCTCGAGCAGTGACTCGTGCATGATCGACTTCGTCAGGTCATCCATGCCCCGGAAGGGCTCGTCGAGGAGCAGCACCTTCGGATCGTTGACGAGGGCCCGGACGATCTCGACCCGACGGGCCATGCCCGACGACAGCTCGCCGGGATAGCTGGTCTCGAAGCCCGACAGGCCGGACTCCACCATCATGTCCCGGGCGACGTCTCGCGCTTCTTCCTTCGTCATCCGACCCTGGATGACCGGCCCGTAGGTGATGTTGTCGAGGACGTTCTTCCAGGGGAACAGCGCTCCGTTCTGGAAGACGACCACCCGATCGGCCCCGGGAGCCGCCTGCGGCTTGCCGGGTCCGCACAGCAGCTCACCGTCGAGGTAAATCTCGCCGGACGAAATGCTGTGGAACCCGGCGATGGCGTTGAGCAACGTGGTCTTCCCACAGCCCGACGGACCCACGATCACGTGCAGCTCACCCGGTGCAATCTCGATCGAGCAGTTCTCGACGGCGGCGACTGCGTTCCCCTCGGAGTTATAGACCTTGCTCACGTTGCGGATGCTGAGCCCGCCACGAAGCTCCTTCTTTGGCTGCATTCCATGCCCGTCTTTCGTGGCCTCTCGCGGTTGCGAGCTCATGGTCACACTCACGCTATCTGAACGATTCATTGTCACCCCGTCGAGAGCATACGAGCCCGGTACTGCATCAGCCGATTACCAACGATCCGAATTGCCGCACTCGAGAGCCAACCGACGAACCCGAGGGTGAACATGGCGATCACGATCGTTGGGTATCGGGCGGTTGTGTACGCGGTATTGACGAGATATCCGAGCCCGAACCGGCCGGAGATCATCTCGCCCGCCACGAGGGAGAACCAGGCGACGCCCATGGCGATCTGGAGTCCGATGAAGACGTAGGGCATCGCTCCGGGTATCACCACGTGCCGGAAAACATCCGCCGGCTTGGAGCCGAGGCAGTAAGCGGCGCGGATGAGATCACGATCGATCGACTGCACTCCCAGGAGCGTGTTGAGCGACGTCGCAAAGAAGGAGGACAGGAAGGTGAGGAAGATGACCGGTCCTTCCTCGCTCCGGAACATGAGGATGGCGAGAGGAACCCACGCCAGGATCGGAATGGGCCGCAACACCTCGAAGACAGGGAACGTGTATTCCTTGAACTTGAGGTACCAGCCCATGAACAG
>JBOGFO010000500.1:0-2079 GCA_050743445.1 Acidimicrobiia bacterium | reverse complement strand
GACCCGCTCCCGGCGTTTGGGCACGGCGGCCTACCCGGCGGGCCGTTCGATGCGGTCGCCGACCGCCTGGAGCGGCCGCCTGAGCCGCCGGGCCAGTTTGGGGTCGGCGTGGACCTCGGCCGTCGCTCGCCACTCCCGCGCCAGCTGGACGACGGGCGCGTAGCTGTCGAGCTCGGCCGCCGCCGCCACCACCCGCGAGAACTCCTCGACGAAGGCCCGGCGGTCCTGAGCGGGAAGAAACTCCAACCACGGGAAGGCGTCGCCCAGCGCCCCCTCGAGCGCCTTGGGGCTGTGCGTGGCGAGGTTGCGAAAGGTCCGGCCGAGGGCGGCGAAGGCCGCGGCCCGCTCGGCGTCGCGGTCCGCCCGGGAGAGCCTGAGATCGGGCTCATCGCGCCGGCGGAGGAGGACGTCGCCCTCCTCGACGTCCGTCGTCACCTCCTTGGGGCGACGCAGGAGGTCGGAGAAGGGCCGCTCGGTGATGCGCATGGTTCCAGCATATCAGAACTACTTCAGATATGAGCCCGACCCGGCAACGACCGGGGTGACAGCTCACTCCGGAGGAGGTCGTCAAAGGTCGTCGCCGCTTCTTGGTGCATGGTCTCCCACCTGCGAGTGGCCGAGGAGTTCGGACACGACCTTGGGGTGGATGCCCTTCCCCAGCAGCAGCGTCGCCGCCGTGTGGTTGGGTCGAGCCGAGGCGCGGTGCGGGCTTTTCAGCCGGTCCGTTTCCTCGGCCCGCCCGCCGAACCGGACGTGCGGGTTCCCCCGCATCCGGCTCTCCACAGGTTCGTGCCGGGGTGGGTCAGGCCAGCCTGGCGCTGCGTGACGGTGACGACTCCGTGCTCGGGGACTACGAGGCTCACGGCCGGATCAGCGGCGGCACCCGCGAGGACATGATCGACGACGCTTTCTCCACCTGGCGCAATCGGCGGCCAGATCGTTGGCCGGGGCGACGAGATCGTCACTACCCGCAACGACCGCCGACTCCTTACCACCGGGGGGCTGTGGGTCCGCAACGGTGACCGCTGACACGTCGATACCCGCCGGGACGACGGCGCCCTGGTCGTCTCCCACCTCGACGGCCAGGGCCGGGTCGTGCTGCCTGCCGACTATGCCGCCGAACATGTTGCCCTGGCGTATGCCGTGACCGTCCACAAGACGGAAGGGATCACCGTCGATCGGGCCGTCCTGCTCGCCGATGCCGTCACCAGCGTCGAGCAGCTCTATGTCGGGATGACCCGGGGTCGCTACGAGAACCGGGTCTGCGTCGTCACCGACGCCGCCACCACCGGCCACGGCCGCCAGAGGCCGCTCGAACCCGTCGACGTTCTGGCCGACGTCATGCGCCGCTCGTCCGCTGAACGCTCCGCCACCGAAACCCTCCGCCACGAACTCGACCGGGGCGAAGATCCCGCCACCCTTCGCCGGCTCTGGGAACAGGCCCGCAACCGAAACCGGCGCCGGCCCCGACCGCCGCCCCGAACTCCGCCGCCTGCAACGGTTCCGCTCCGAACTCACGGCCATGGGCTTCCGCATCGAAGCCGACCAGCGCCAGCTGCAACGCCTCCACAACGAACGATCCACGGCTGTCCGTCAGCTCGAGCACAGCCGTGCCCGGCTCCACGACGCCGAGCGCGCCGTCGCCCGCAAAGCGAGGCCGACGGAGGCCATGGCGCCGGCGGTAAAGAGGTCCAGGACAACGAGCTCGGTCACGATCAGGGTGTGCAGCGCTCGGGGGAGAAACGATGAAGCGCCGCGACCTTGGCCCTCGGCCATCCTTCCGAACTCCGCCAAACAGGTCTCCCGCGGCGAGGCGAGGTAGATCGTGGAAGTGCCGGGCGCGTTCCAGCGACCGCCGGAGATGGCGGCGCCGGACCCGGCGAGGGCATTCCGGCGCGGGCTCGTGTGACGGAAGGCGACGCCGGACCACGTCGTCGGGCCGAGCGAGTCGGCAGCCTGGGCGATCTCGTTCGAGAAGTACTGCTCCGTCACACCACGACGCCGTCGGCGAGGGCCTCGATGACGGCGAGCACGGAGCGGAAGTCGCCTTGTTGGATGCGTTCGGCCGGTGTGTCGTGG
>JBOGFO010000499.1:0-1983 GCA_050743445.1 Acidimicrobiia bacterium | reverse complement strand
GGCCCGGATCCCGCAGGTGAAGAACACGGCGGCGATCACCTGGCGCCACCCGTCGAGGTCGGCCGCGGTCACGCCGTAGAACATGGGGTTGCCGGTGGTGCCCGACGACGAGACCACCTGGACGATGGCGTCGAGGGGCACGCCCTGGTGCCGGCCGAGCGGCTCGCCCGGCGCCTGCTCGTCCTGGGAGCGGCGCAGGTCGTCCTTGGTGGTGAAGGGGAAGTCGGCCAGGAACCGCAGCGACGACGGGTTCCCGCGCGGCCGGGCGGCCGAGTCGAGCCGGTCCTTGTGGAAGGCGGAGCGGACCCGCAGCCCGTCCACGAACTCCGCCACCCGCACCGCCTGCCAGGCCTCGACCTCGGCCCAGGGGGACGTCTCCAGCTCCTCGTCCCAGTACCGCCGAGCCATCAGCCGGCCTCCGCCCGCAGGCGGCCGCAGGCATCGAGCACCTCGGCGAAGCTGACGTGGCCGGGGACGACGCCGGCGGTCGTGACCAGGGGCACGCCCGGGGCGGGCGCCATCCACTCCTTGGGCTCGACGGACATGGCCAGGCCCTGCACCCGGGCCGGCGGGCCGCCCGCCGGTGTCTCGGCCGGGGTGCAGACGCCGGCGGACACGGGCACCGCCTCGATCGCCTCCGCCGACGGTGACTCGAAGACGACGAGCGGCAGGGCCTGGTGGAAGCGGGCCACGTTGACCAGGGGCGTGACGGCCGAGCGCCATCCCTCCACCAGCCCCGCCGGCGGGGCGTCCTCCTCCACCACCAGGACCAGGTTCGTGCCGGCCTCCAGGAAGCGCTTGAAAGTGTTCAGCACGGAGGCGCCCACGGCTTCGAGATCCCCGCTCCGGGCCCGCCGGGCCAGTGTCGCCGGCCCGGTGAGCGCCGCCACCAGCACCGGCTCGCCCGGGAGCGTGGCCGCCAGCCGGGACGTCGCCTCCACCGCGGCGTCCAGCAGGTCGAGGCCGACCACAGGGGCCACCGTGACGACGGCGTCGGTCCGCAGCGCCTGGTGCAGGGCGGTCAGCCCCTTGGCCAGCTTCGTCGGATCGGCCAGGAACTCCGCGACGTCGAGCGCCTCGATCTCAGCCGCCTGGGCGAACACGAGGGGGGCGAAGATCGGCGGCGACACCCGGCCGCTGCGGGCGAGCATCTTGAGCCTGGTTCTCGGCGTGGGGCTCACGACAACCGTGGCCGCCGGGGGGTGGGGGCCCCCCGGCAAGCGGCGGGCGTGTTCCGAAGGAACCGGGTGCCCGCCGCCATAATCAGGGCCGCATCACCGGTTCGACCACCCGGGCGTCGGGCCACGAGCCGTAGAAGGCGAGGATCTCGGCCGGCGGCTGCTTCTGGGACCACTCGGCCTCGAACTCCGCGTAGGGCTTCCCCCGGCCCAGGCGGGCGTGGCGTTCGGCCGACCGGCGCTCCTCGGTGGCGGCGGCGTCCACCCGCCGGCGCTCGGGGTCCCACACCACCTGGTAGATGTTCTCGGCCACCCACTCGGAGATGGCGCCCTTCTCCAGGTCGTCGGCCACCGCCTGCGGGTCCCGCTCCAGCGGATCGCCGTAGCCGGCGCCGCCGGTGGCGAAGCCGATGGTGATGATGTCGTTCTGCGAGTAGGGCCGCACCGTGCGGCCCTGGAACTCGGTCTCCCACTGGCCATTTATGGAGTGCTCGGCCAGGAGGGTGGGGACGTCGAGGTCGAGCACGTCCCCTGCGGCCAGGCGGGCGACCAGGTCGGCGCCCCGCACCCCGATGCCGGGGATGGTGCACGGGGCGTAGCCACCGAAGAGCGGTTGGGGCGTCTGGATCTTGGAGTTGTCGGCGATGGCCATCATGAACACCATCGGCACGTGGTGGGCCACCCACATCTGGGCCGTGCCCACCCCGCCCCGCTGCTTGCCGTGGCCGCAGGAGTCCTTCCAGTGCTGGGACACCGGGATCAGCAGCGGGAACTCGTTCTCCACCAGCTCCACGTCGGGCGCCCG